>JARDZQ010000357.1 GCA_029240775.1 Rubrobacteraceae bacterium
GGCACGAGCACTGCGATTCGGGACGGTTTGGATCAACGACCACATCGCCGGGATCTCCGAGATGCCCCATGGGGGTTTCAAGCAGTCTGGCTACGGCAAGGACCTCTCTATGTACGCCATCGAGGACTACACCGTAGTCAAGCACGTGATGGCCAAACTCGGCTAGGGGGCGAGTTCGTCCCGTAGTCCCAGCCCGCGCCCTCTATTTCGTCCGGCCAGCGGATGCGGGCTGGGCGTTTACGCAAGTCATCGAGGACCTCCCTGGTAAATCGCACCTCAAAAGGCCTTACCGCCATGTTGGAGCATTGTGCCACGTGCAACGTAGGAGTACGTTACGACTATCGCGGTTAAGATCTGGGATGCGCTGTTAAGCCGAGAGCGAGGGCGGCTCCGATAGTGGGAAGTAGGTAAGGAGGCGCTCAACCGTCTCCTCACCGTCCTCGAACTCCCCATCCCTGGGCGAATCGTCGTATTTGCGCCTGATTGCTATGTCCAAGTGTGTGCCATCGGGAGTCCTGATCGATATTTGTTTACTTACTTTATGTGAGTTACTGGTTGTGCTTTAGGACTATTGTCGTATGCTCCGAGCAGGCCATGACAGTCATCAAGGGAGGAGCCCCATCATGACTAGCGGCGACGACGCCCAAGCGCCAAAGGTCGGCAGCCACGCCTCCGTGAACGGTCTACAGATGTACTATGAGGTCCACGGCACAGGCAAACCGCTCGTCCTGCTCCATGGCGGCGTCGGCGCGATCGAGATGTTCGGCGAGGTCCTGGGGATGCTCGCGGAAGGCCGGCAGGTGGTCGCCGCCGATCTGCAGGCTCACGGGCGAACGGCCGACGTCGAGCGCCCCTTGAGCCTCGAATCGATGGCGGACGACGTTGCGGCCCTGATCGAGCACCTCGGCTTCGAGAGAGCGGACGTCATGGGCTACTCTTTAGGCGGCGGCGTCGCCCTGCAGAGCGCAATCCGGCACCCCGAGGTGGTACGCAAGCTGGTGCTCGTCTCGACCCCCTTCAGGAGGGAAGGGTGGTACCCCGAGGTCCTCGAGGGGATGGCTCAGATGGGTCCGGAGGCCGCGGAGCCGATGAAAGCAACCCCGATGTACCAGCTCTACGCCGGCGTCGCGCCGAGGCCCGAAGAGTGGCCCGTGATGCTCACCAAGCTGGGCCGGCTGCTCGCCCAGGACTACGACTACTCGGAAGAGGTGGCGGCCATCGAGGCGCCCACGATGATAGTGGTCGGGGACGCCGATAGCGTCCGCACCGCGCACGCGGTGGAGTTCTTCGAGCTGCTAGGCGGCGGCAAGGCCGACGCCGGGTGGGACGGGTCAGGGAGGCCCAACGCCAGGCTCGCCGTCCTGCCCGCCACGACGCACTACGACATCTTCACCTCGCCCGTGCTGGCGTCCGCCGTAACGCCGTTCCTCGACTCGCCCATGCCGGAGGACCAGTAAGCTGCGACGATCCCTAGGAGGAGCGATTTTGCCCAGACGGATGACCGAGAATGAGCGTCAGGAGTTCCTTGCCGAGCCGCGCATCGGGGTGTTGAGCGTCGCCAGCGACGACGGCCGTCCGCCGCTGACCGTACCGATCTGGTACGGATATGAGCCGGGCGGCAACGTTACATTCTTCACCGGGACCCAGGGACGCAGGGCCCGGAAGACCGGGCTCATCCGGAGAGCGGACGTGCTGAGCCTGTGCGTGCAACGCGAGGAGTTCCCGTACAGGTACGTCACCGTCGAGGGCACCGTCATCGGGGAAGAGCGGCCGCCGTCTGCGGAGCGGATGCTCGCCGTCGCCCGCCGGTACTTGCCCGAGGAGGCTGCTCAGGCGTTCGTCGAGGCGGAACTCGAACACTCTCCGAGCGAGCTCGTGCTGTTCGAGGTCCGGCCGGACCGCTGGCTGACCTTCGACTTCACGGAAGATGACGAGAGATAGAGAGGAACGGCATTGGCAACCATAAGAAAGGAGAGCTCGATGAATCGTACACGAGTGGTGTCCCGAGAGGAGTGGCAAGCTACTTGCGCAAACCTGCTCGTAAAGGAGAAGGAGTTAACCAGGCAGCGGGACGCGCTCGCCGCTGAGCGTCGGCGGCTACCGATGGTCCGCGTCGACAAGGACTATCGGTTTGAGGGCCCGGATGGCGAGGCGAGCCTGCTCGACGTGTTCGATGGGCGCCGCCAGCTGATCGTCTACCGCTTCTTCTTCGAGCCGGGGGTGGCGCGCTGGCCCGAGGCGGACTGTGGAGGCTGCTCCATGTTCGCCGACAATGTCGGCCACTTCGCTCTCCCTCACCTGCACGCCCGCGACACTTCTCTGGTGCTGGTCTCCCGCGCGCCACAGGCGGACATCGAGCGGTTCAGGAAGCGCATGGGCTGGACGATCCCCTGGTTCACAACGACCGACGACTTCTCCCGGGACTTCGACGTCCCTGACTACTTCGGCTTCAACGTCTTCCTGCGCGACGGCGACCAGGTCTTTCGCACCTACTTCACGAACGGCCGCGCGGCCGAGGCGATCGGTAGCGTTTGGAGCTTCCTCGACCTGACCCCGCTTGGTCGCAAGGAGATCTGGGAGGACTCACCAGAAGGCTACCCACAGAACCCGCCGTACGCCTGGTGGCGCCTCCACGACGAGTACGACGCCTAGATGCGCTCGATCTCCGATTGGGCCGCGCTGCAAAGCGTGATCGCCGGCGATGTCGTCCTCCCCGGCTCGCCAGGCTACGAGTCGGCGCGCAAGCCGGCCATCGCCCGCTTCCACCATGTACGGCCGCAGGCCGTCGTGCGTTGCGCAACCCCCGCGGACGTCTCCGAGACGATCTCGTTCGCCAGGCGAGCTGGATTGCGGACTGCGGCTCGCAGTGGGGGGCACTGTTTTGCTGGACGCTCCTCTACGGAAGGGATCGTCGTCGACGTCACGACGATGCGCTCGGTGTCTGTTTCCGGTGGCGTGGCGACACTAGGCGCCGGGGCGCGTCTAGGCGAGGTGTATGACGCGTTGGATGGGCACGGACTCACCATTCCCGCCGGCTGCGGTCCCTCCGTCGGGATCGCCGGCCTCACGCTCGGCGGCGGGCTCGGGATACTCGGCCGCAAGCACGGGTTGACCTCCGACCACCTGCTCCGAGCACAGATCGTCCTGGCGGACGGCCGCGTCCTCGAGTGCGACGAGCACCACGATGGGGAGCTCTTCTGGGCTCTGCGCGGCGCTGGTGGTGGCAACTTCGGCGTGGTCACGTCCCTCACTTTCGCGACGCTCCCGGCGCCGACCGCGACGGTATTCCACCTCCTCTGGCCACTCGCCCACGCGGCCGCGGTCATCGGAACCTGGCAGGCTTGGGGGCCCACCGCACCTGACGAGCTCGCCGCCAGCTTGCTCGTGACCGCCTCGGGCGACGCCGTGGCTTACCGGGATACGAAGCGATACCTCACCGAGCTCGGCGACACGATGACCGGCGACGACAACCGGCTCGAGGAGTTCTCGCAAGACGAGCCATCGCAGCAGGGCTACCCCTATAACAAATCTGAATTCTTCCGGCGGCCGCTGCCCGCCGAAGCCATAGCGGCGCTGGTGAAATATCTCCAGGAGGAACGGGTTGTCGGCCAGTCGCGCGAGCTGGACTTCACACCATGGGGCGGCGCTTACAACCGCGTGCCCGCCGACGCCACCGCCTTC
>JARDZQ010000358.1 GCA_029240775.1 Rubrobacteraceae bacterium
CCTTGTGGGCGATTCTCGCGGCTCTGGCAGGACGCTGAGCTTTACCCGCGCTCCACTGAGAGCCTGACCTCGCCGTCAGGGTACAGAGTTACCTTAAGCGGTCTGTGCCAGTGTGAACGACATGAACAACTCGACGATAGGCAGAGGACTCGAGGTGTTGACGCGGACGTCGACTTTCTGGATCAACATTCTCGAGGTATAGGTACTGTTCGTCGTGTCGCCCTACCTGGCGAAGTACGTGGCGATCAACTTCGCCTTCTGACCCATCTACACGACCCTCATAAACGGTATCACCCACGTGATCGGGAGCCTCTCGTTGAGGCGGTACAACCCCGGCCTGTACACGCTGCTGTTCCCGGGGGGGATCCTCCTGCTCGTCTACTTCAACCGTATCGCCCCCTCAGCCTTTCAACCTGCTCGGCCTGCTTGCCGCCGTGATCGTGGTCTACGCCCTAAGAGGCGCCTAAGCCGGTGCCTGAGCGTCGCGCGCCTACCGGCGGGCCGAAGATGTCGCTTACCCTTGCCAGGGCTTCGGGGTCGCCTTCGACGCGAAGCTTGCCTGCCTCTATGGCGTCGGTCGCTTCAAGCCGTCCGGAGACGAGCGAGAGGAAGGTGTCCCCATCGGTCCTGAGAACCAGATCGGGCTCGAATGCAGGCCCATACTCCGGCTCGGAGACGCCGTCGTCAACCCGCACGTGGAAGACGTCCTCCCCAACGTGGAACTCGTATGTCTCTCGCACCCACCGTGCCGCCTCCGGCCCCATGGTCGCCTTCATGGCTTGCACCGCCCACACCGGCCTGAACGCCTCCCCCGTGTGCGGCTCGCCCAACTGGTCCACGCCCCACCGCGCCAGCCCCATGAGCACGGGCTCAAGGTCGCGTCCCCGCTCCGTCAACTGATATACAGCCGAACCAGCCGGCGGAGGCAGCGTCGTACGGCGCAGCACGCCCTCGCCCTCGAGATCCTTGAGCCGCGCCGCGAGCAGGTTGGTCCCGATGCCAGGGAGCCCCTCCAGGAGATCCTTGAACCGCTTGGGCCCCGTGAGCAACTCGCGCACGATCAAGAGCGTCCACCGCTCCCCCAGAACGTCGAGCGCCCGAGCCATCGCACAGTACTGGCCGTAAGTCCTTCTGCTCATCAGAGATGAGTCTAGCGCCTCCAGCCTGAGGTTTCAAAAACTAACACTACTATTGAGTAAATATATAGTAACTACTTTATTTTAGTTTTCGCAGTAATGTTGGATAGCGGTAAGGAAGTACGGGATCCGGGGCGGCCCGGGCCACTAGAGCGTTTCTCGAGAAGATTAATCCCGCTAGCGAGTCCGGAGCCACAGCCTCCAAGACAAAAGCTGAGCTGCTGAAAGCGCGGCCTTTATAGGGCCGAAGCGTGCTGACAGGCTACGTGGGCTTCCGTGCGGGCACCCTGGTTCAGCCGGCGATCAGGACCTCGAGGGTGCGGGGGCCGTGTACGCCCTCGACGCGGTCGAGCTCAATATCCGAGGTAGCGGACGGGCCTGAGATGAAGGTGACGGCGCGTCCTTCGGTCTTCACCGTCTCTTCCAGCTTCACGAAGGCTTCCGGGACGAGGCCCACGATCTGGTCCTCCCTCACCACGCAGAGGTGGTAGTCGGGGAGCAGCGTGAGCGCCCGGCGGCCCTGGGCTCTGCCGGCGTCGAGGACGATGGTGCCGGTCTGCGCTATCCCCAGGGCGCAGCCGGTGAGCACACCGTCGCTGGTATCCAGCTCCTCGTTGGTGAGACGCGGTCGAGCCGCGTCTCGCAGAGTCTCGATGCCCTCTGGGACCCACTCTTTGGGGAGGTACGGAGGGATGACGAGGCGCTTCACGCCGCGCCGCGCGAGGATCTCTTCGATGGCGCCGGGGAGCTCGCCGGTGCTCACGCGGCGGACGGTGGCCTCGTACTCGGCCACGTTTTCGGCGAAGCGTTCGACGATCTCCTCTCGCGAGGCCTCGTCCTCGTGACGGTAGCCGCGCTCGACGGCGACATCCTCGGGTCGTTCGCTCTCGGGGACGTCGCGCGTCGCGTGGCGGATGCGCCAGAGGATCGTCTCCCTGGCCGAGGCCACTCTAGGCGCCTCCCCGGTTCACCCTCCACCACTCGCGGAAGGTCTGGTCCGGTAGGGGCTTCAGGTCGCGCACCTCGGTCCAGCCGGCGAGCTTGCCCGGAAGGCGCCGGATAGCGCCGCCTCTGGCGAGCGGCCACTGGCCCACCCTCGCAAGCTTCTGGGCTCCTTCGAAGCGCTGGCGGTCGGAGAACACTTTAGCCAGCAGCTGCATCGCGGCGTTCTCGGGATCGAGCTTCGCGAGCGGTCCTCCCGTGTCCTGCCTGCGGCGCACCACGCGGCCACGCAGGTGGATCAGGACCTCGGGGATGTTGATCTTGACCGGGCACACCTCGTAGCACGCCCCGCACAGCGAGGAGGCATAGGGTAAGGAGTCCGAGCCAGGTTTGCCGACCCCGACGAGCTGCGGCGTCAGGATGGCCCCGATCGGGCCCGGGTAGACCGAGTTGTAGGCGTGGCCGCCGGTGCGCTCGTAGACGGGGCAGACGTTGAGGCACGCCGAGCACCGGATGCAATGGAGGGCCTGGCGCCCGACCTCGTCTTCGAGCACGTCCGTGCGGCCGTTGTCGAGGAGCACGAGGTGGAACTCCCGGGGACCGTCGCCCTCCGAGGTACCCGTCCAGTACGAGGTGTATGGGTTCATACGCTCGGCGGTCGAGGAGCGGGGGAGGAGCTGCATAAAGACCTCGAGGTCACGCCAGGCGGGGACGACCTTCTCTACCCCCATGAGCGTGATCAGGACCGGCGGGAGCGTCGTGCACATGCGGCCGTTCCCCTCGGACTCGACGACGCACACCGTCCCCGTCTCGGCGACCGCGAAGTTCGCACCCGAGATGCCGACCTTCGCCGCGAGGAACTTCTCGCGCAGATATAGCCGGGCGGCCTCCGTCAGGTCGGTCGGCTCGTCGGAGAGGTGAGCCACGCCGAGCTCCCTCAGGAAGAGCTCCCGGATCTCCGCGCGGTTCTTGTGGATAGCTGGCACCAGGATGTGCGAGGAGGTCTCGCCTGCGAGCTGGATGATGAGCTCGGCGAGGTCGGTCTCGAACGCGCGTATCCCCTCGCGCTGCAGGTGCTCGTTGAGCTTGGTCTCATCGGTCGCTATGGACTTGACCTTGACGACCTCGCGCGCATCATGATCCTTGGCTATCCTCGCGATGATGTGGTTGGCCTCGGCGGCGTCGCGCGCCCAGTGGACGTGGCCGCCGGCCCTCGTGACCGACTCTTCGAGCTGCAGCAGGTACTCGTCGAGGTGGCGCGTGACACGGCTCTTCAG
>JARDZQ010000359.1 GCA_029240775.1 Rubrobacteraceae bacterium
GCGTGCGTCAACTTTCCCGTCAGGCGCGGTCCGCACACCCATCCGGTCCGCATGAAGACCATAGAGGGTTACCTGATGGGCGGACGCTACCTCGGACCCTCCGTGCAGGGCCCGAAGGAATACTTTATGGGCGATCTGTTCTACAGCCGCGATACCGGTTTCAGCGGACGTAAGGCCAACGGCGGCGTCCTCCGCTCCGTTGGCATCAACGATGACTACGCGGCCAGGGTAGGGGCGATGTTGCTCAAGGAGCGCGCGGCACCGTTCAACCTCGTCTACTTCTTCAAGGGCGACTCCATAGCCCACCACCACGGCCTCTCGGCGCAGCGTCAATGGCTGACTACGGCCGACGGGTACGTTGCCAGGCTCTTTTCGGCCGGGGGCGGGGTCGACCGTGTGCTCGAGGACTACGCCGTACTAGCACTCTCGGATCACGGCCACGCGCCACTCCTCCCCAAGAGCCGCTACGTCGACCTGCGCATCATCCCAGGCCAGAAGGTCTCCTCAGGGGTGAAAGCCCGTTTCGGCAACGGCACCACTATCGTCGTGGTCCCGAACGGACGTTCGGCTCTCCTTTATCTTCGTGGGGACGTCGAGCTGGAATCGGTGGTGGAGAGACTAGTCGGGCGCCGCGGCGTGGATCTCGCTGCCTGGATGGAAGACGGGTGGGCGGTCGTCCGCCGGCTCGGGCGCGAAGTGCGCTTTTTGCCAGGTTCGGGAGCGCGTGATTCTTTCGGGCGGTCCTGGGAGCTCGAAGGCGACCCGCGCGCCCTCGAAATCGATGTCTCCGATGGATCTTTGCACTACGGTGATTACCCGGACGCCCTGGAGCGGCTGTGGGGCTGCCTGCACTCGCCGAGGTGCGGGGACGTGGTGCTCTCGGCGACACCAGGGTATACCTTCGGCGAGATCTCCGGCGGGTATCACACGGCGAGCGATCACGGCTCGTTACACGCGAGCGACTCCAACGTATTCGTGCTCGCGAGCGGCGTGCCGGCGCCGCACAGGATCACGGACGTGGCCCCGACGCTTCTCTCACACTTTGGCGCCGACCTGGTCGCCGGGGACCGTGTCCTCCAGGAGTAACGGCTCTGAGGAGCGCACGGGACTCAGGCCACGTTACCGGCGGGCGTTCGGATGTGTTACCTGGGTGTACATGGGGATGCTGGTTTTCCTCGCGGCCAACTTCCTCCTCGTGCTGCCGTCCAGGTACCTCGGTAGCGGGGAGCTATACGGTTATCTTCCCCCCACGCTCGCGTACCTCGGGACACTCCTGATCCTACCTGGAATGGTGCTTGCAGCACTTCTCGGGGCCCGTACGTTCCGGACACAGCGCACGCGTGGGACCCGCGTCGGGGCCGGGGTGGGAGCCCTGATCGGCTACAGCGGCTTTTTCGGCCTGGCATGGCTCGCTATCGCCCTCGGGCTGAACCGGCGAGACCAGGCGTTCCGGACGGTTGTCTTCCCCGATCTCGGAGGGAGCCTCGCTTTCTACGCCTTCGTTCCACTGACGCTCCTTGCGATGGGCCTCGTCATTCTCGCTCTCTATGCCAGAGGCGCGGACTTCGAGCGACGGCGCAGGCTCGTCTATGCCGGGGCGGCCCTTGCGGTGCTTGCGGGGCTCGGCGTCGTGGCGACGGATCCGGATCCGCTCGGTGTGGTAGGGGCCTTGATCTCGACCTTATCAGGGGCCATCGGCGGCTACGTCAGCGGATCCGGTTACGCCAGGGCCGGCGGGGACGACATGATCCCACCAGGGGCCGAGATCCAGCGCCGCGAGCCCCGCCGCAAGCCTCGCTAAGGAGGGAAGCGTGGGTCCTCGCGGTATAATCCCTCTCGATGACTGAGAACGGATTCCCCGATAGATCACACCTTCCTACCTCGCCCGGCGTCTACATCTTCAAAGACGCTGGAGACACGGTTATCTACGTGGGCAAGGCCAAGAACGTGCGCAGCAGGGTTGCCAGCTACTTCAACCGCTCGGGAGACGGACGCCCGAAGATTGCGGAGCTCAGGGAACGCGTAAGGCAGATAGACTTCATCATCACGGGCAGTGAGACCGAGGCGCTGGTGCTCGAGGCGAACCTGATCAAACGCCACAGGCCGCGATTCAACGCCTCGCTCAAGGACGACAAGAGCTACCCCTACATAGTGGTCACGACCGGAGACGAGTACCCAAGGGTTTTCGCCACCCGCTCCTCCCACGACCCGCGCCACCGCTACTTCGGACCTTTCCCTAGCGCTGGCAGCGTCCACGCGACGCTCGACGTACTGAACAAGACTTTCCCTTTCCGCAAGTGCCGCGGTCCAGAGCCGGGGCGCCGCAGCGGGGTGCCTTGTCTCAACTACCACATCGGACGTTCGGCGGCGCCGTGCATCGGGGCCATCTCCAAGGATGACTACGATGGGATCATCGCGGACGTCATCTCCTTTCTGGAGGGGCGGGTGGACGGTTTGATCCTCGAGCGCGAGGCCGCCATGCGCGAGGCCGCCAGGGACACGGACTTCGAGCGGGCGGCGAGGCTGCGCGACGAGATCTCCGCGCTCTCCCACGTGCGCGACCGCCAGCAGGCGACTATCGCTTCCGAGGACTCCTTCGACGCTTTTGGCTCCTACACCGAGGGCGAGACTGCCTGCGTGCAGGTCTTCGCCGTGCGCGAAGGCCAGATCGTGAACCGCGACTCTTTTCTCCTCGACAACTACGGCGAGTCGCGGGCCGAGGATGTAGCGTTACAGTTCGTCCCCCAGTACTACGGTACGGCCGCCGTGCCGCGCGAGGTCCTCGTCCAGTCCGACGACCGCCAGGACGAACTGGATACGCTCGCCGATCACCTCTCGGGCCTGAGGGGAACCAGGGTCGAGGTACGTCGTCCCAGGCGGGGGGACAAACGCCGAATCCTGGAGATGGCAGTGCACAACGCGGAGCTCGGACTGGAGCACGAGCGGATGTTGGATGAAGCCAGGCGCAACAGGGTCGCCTCCACGCTCGACGGGCTGCGCGAAGAGCTCGCGCTCCCCCGGCTGCCGGTTCGGATCGAGTGCTACGACATCTCGAACACCATGGGGACCAACTCCGTGGCCTCCATGGTCGTGTTCCAGGGAGGCCGCCCGGCAAAGAGCGAGTACAGGCGGTTCAGGGTAAGGACGGTCGAGGGTGCCGACGACTTCGCCAGCATGGCCGAGGTAATCCGCCGCCGGCTGGAACGCCTCGAGGCCGAAGACGAGAAGTTCACACCTGCCCCGGATCTGATCCTGCTCGACGGCGGTAAGGGTCAGCTCTCCGCTGTCATCCCCGTCCTCGAAGAGATGAAGGTCGGCGACGAACTACCTGACATACCCCTACGCTC
>JARDZQ010000360.1 GCA_029240775.1 Rubrobacteraceae bacterium
CAACGATAAACGCGCCGATCCGGTACGGGCCTGGAGGGACGTTGCGCGCCACTTCGGTAATAGAACCGGAGACCCGAGCCCGCCTTCTGTAGAGGACATAGGCCATGTTCGCCATGGCCACCCCCACCACACCGGCGAGCCATATGAACTTCCTCCGCGTCAACGATCCTTTCACCGCGATCTCTCCCGGTTCTAGTTGCTCCCTATCGTACAAGAGGAGTGGACCCAGCCGTCGGGCGTGTCCTACCCATACCAGGTCCGAGTGAATGCGCACGACGGGAGCCAGCCATTGCCCACAACCCTCCCCTACTTATGGATTCCCGCTCCCCGCTTTCGCGGGGACAGGCCCCGCGAAAATGACGTATAAGAAAGTGTCCCATGTGTGTGCCCGCAGCCAGGATGCGGTCCCCTTCAAACGGGTCCGCTATGAGGTGTCTTTAGCTCTTCCGGGTCGAGACCCTGCTGTTTTGCGAAGTCGTCTATCATGGCACGAGCGATGCTTATCTTGGGCGGCAGTTGTGGGAGGTCGTCTGCGGTGTACCAGCCGGCGTCTTCGATCTCACCGGGTTCCGGAGCCAGGTCGCCACCCGTGTAATCTGCGGTAAAGCCGATCATGAGCGAGTTCGGGAAAGGCCACGGCTGGCTCCCGAAGTACCTGACGTTCGTGACCTCGATCCCGACCTCCTCGCGCACCTCGCGGACGACGGCCTCTTCTATAGACTCGCCTGGCTCGACGAAGCCGGCGAGCACGCTGTAGAGTCCCTGCGGAAATCCTGGCGAGTGTGCCAGCAGTATCCGATCCTCTCTCTTGACGAGGACGATGGCTGCAGGGCTGAGGCGCGGAAAGTGCATCATCCCGCACCGCGTACACCTCATCGCAAGCTCTCCAGGCACCCGCTCTGTCTCGCCACCGCAGCGCCCGCAGAATCTGTGCGTCGTGTGCCAGCCCACGATCTGCTTCGCCCGTCCGGCCATCCCGAAGAAGTCCTCGTCAACCCCGAAAAAGAAGCTCCGTAGGTCCCTGAACTCCAGGCCTGCGGGTGGCCCAGCGTCAGGGTCTACTTCGACAGCCCAACAAGCATGCCCGTCGAGGTTCCCGATCTCCCACCTGAACCTGATGTCGAGGTCGAGCTCCTCTGGACTGTCGGCAAGCGGCACACGGACGGTCCCGTCTTCGAACACGAGCAGCCTTTCTCCCTGAAAGGCGAACCACAGCGACTGTCCCTGGTCAGCCAATGGTCTTCGTGTCGTCAAGCAGCAGGGCAAGATACTCGGCAGGGTGCAGGGCCCGCCGTTGTGTTCCGTCCAGGATCTGCTCGCGGCAGCTCGTCCCCGGCGCGACGACGACCCGCATCCCCGCCTCCCGCACCGCAGGGAAGAGCCTTCGCTCACCCATCTTCATCGAGACCTCGTAGTGTCCCTTCTCATATCCGAAGAGCCCGGCCATACCACAACATCCCGAGTCGACCACCTCGACGTCGGCGGCGAGCCCGAGCAGCCGCTCCGTCGGACTCGTACCTACTAGCGCCTTCTGGTGGCAGTGACCGTGCAGGAGGACAGGGGCTCCTTCTCTTAGCGGAAGCTCCCCGTCGAGATCCAACATCGCCTCCTCGAAGAGGCGGGTGGCTGCCGCCAGCTTTTCGACGCGCTCGTCATCGGGGAGAAGTTTCCCGTAATCGTCGCGCAGGGTCAGGATGCAGCTCGGTTCGAGGCCGACCAGCGGAACGCCGCGCTCTACGAGGGGCATCAGGAGATCCAGGTTACGCCTGGCGTTCTCTCTCGCCTCGTCAACCAGGCCCTCGGACAGCATAGGCCTCCCGCAACAGACGACCTCGGGCAGGTGTATTCTCGCTCCCGCAGCCACCAAGAGCCTTACCGCTCCTTCCCCGACCTCGGGCCTCTGGTACTCATTCCAGGTATCGTTGAAGAGCGCTACCTCCGCCGGCCCCACGCCCTGCGGCAGCCCGGGGAAGCGCTTCGAGAAGGTCGTGTTTGCCACGCGGGGCAAGGAGCGACGGGGATCTATGCCAGCGAGGGCGGCGACATGGCGGGCGAGGCTCGTTCCTGCGATTGCGTTGTAGAGCGAGGGGACCAGGGCCGCGAGCGCGAGCTGACTGCGGATGTGTCCCGCCGCCTTCTGGCGGAGAGAGAAGCCGTGTTCTCTGCCCGTCTGGTAGAGGACTTCGGTCTTCATACTTGCGACGTCAACACGGGAGGGACATTCTGTCTTGCACGCCTTGCATCCGACGCAGAGGTCCATGACCTCCTTCATGCGCCGTCCGGTGAGCTCCTCCGGAGGGAGGGTGCCCTCTATTACGGACCTGAGCATGTTGGCCCGCGCCCTCGTGGTGTCCTGTTCGTCGAGGGTCACCATATAGGAGGGACACATCGTGCCCCCCGTCCGCTTGCGGCAGAAGCCGCTCCCGTTGCACAGCTCGACGGCCTTCGCGAAGCCGCCCTGGTCCTCGAAGGAGAGGCTCGTCTTTATAGGGAGGCGTCTCCGGTCCGGGCCGATGCGTAGCTGCCGGTCCATCGGCGGAGGGTCTACGATAACGCCAGGGTTCATCATCCCCTCGGGGTCGAAGAGACGCTTGACGTCTGCGAAGGCGCGCAGGATCTCCCCCCCGTACATCTTCTCCATAAACTCCGAACGCGAGAGGCCATCGCCGTGTTCCCCGGAGATGGACCCGTCGCAATCGACGACGAGGTCAGCGACCTCCTCGGCGATGCGCCGCATCCGCGAGACGCCATCGGGATCCGAAGTGTCCAGAGCAGGCCTGACATGCAGGCATCCCACGCTGGCGTGGCCGTAGAAGCAGGCCCAGGTACCGTTCTTCTCGACGATTTCCTCGAAGCGGTCGACGAACTCCTCTAGCCGGTCCGGCGGCACGGCCGCGTCCTCCACAAACGCGACCGGTTTCTCATTGTCGGTGGTGCCTAGTAAGAGCGGTAGCGTGGACTTGCGGAGCGAGACCGTCTGGCCCATCTCCTCTTTGGTGCGGAGAGGCGTCGCGGCCGTAGCCCCGACTTCGCCAGCAAGATCGTCAAGGTTCGCGAAGCGTTCGTCGAGATCTTCCTCAGTGCCGCTCCACTCAACGACAAGGACGGCTTTCGGATCCCCCTGTACAAAGCGAGTAGATCTCCTGTAGGCGGGGTTGGCCTTCGCGCGTCCTATGGCGACGTCGTCGAGCAGCTCTACCGCCGATGGGTTCATCTGTAGGAACTGGCCTGTGGCGCGGGCGGCGGCGGAGAGGGAATCGAACTCGAAGAGGCCAGGGCGCGGGCCTCGGGGAGCGGGTGTAGTCTGAACTCGGCGCGGGTGACTATGGCCAGCGTGCCCTCGGA
>JARDZQ010000361.1 GCA_029240775.1 Rubrobacteraceae bacterium
TGGCCCTACCGGCACTGCTAGAGAGGGGGATCTGAGGAGCCATGAGCCAGGAACGTTATGAGAACCTGAACCTGGTACCTCCCGAAGGGGGCTTCGAGCTCTACCGCTACAAGAATGCCGAGAAGATGAGGACGAGCGGATGGTCGGGGCTGTACTGGGCGAGGAAGAACGAAACAGGAGACTACGAGATCCGGGCCGTCACTGCGGAGGGCGAAGGGTACTCTTACCCTGGGGGTGTGTTCTCGGAAGAAGCCTTCGAGAGATACTACGAGAAGGCCAATTGATCTCCGCCCCAACATCCTCCTCTAGGAGCTGCGGAACAGTGTTCCGCACAGGGAGCTAGGGCGACCTTATTGTAGAATGTTCCCATTATGGTGGATCGACGATGAGCTTCCTCTCCGAGCTTCGGGCCGACAATTAGAGAAGTCACCCGCAGGATCGCCGAGTTGTTTTACACTACCTCCGGGATTGTGGCCGAGCACCTGTGCAGTGCATTTCGGGCAGGTCGTTTGGCACCTACTGCGCGATGATTACTCTGGCGCTGACCGGCGACGTCATGCTCGGGCGCGGGGTCGCTGAGGTCCATAACTATCACCTGCGTCCCGAGGCGCCGTGGGGCGACGTGATGTCCCTTCTGGACGCTGTGGACCTACGCATCATCAACCTGGAGTGTGCTATCACGGATAACGAGCGGCCGTGGACCCGTACGCCCAAAGTCTTCCACTTCAGAGCCCATCCCTCTGCCATCGAGACCTTGCGGATGGCACGGATCGATGCCTGTTCGCTGGCCAACAACCACACTCTAGACTTCGAGGAACAGGGGTTGCTCGATACCTTGGAACACCTGGACACGGCCGGTATTCGGCACGCCGGAGCTGGCCGCAACCGAGAACAAGCCGCAGATCCGGCCATTCTTACTGTGCCAGCGGACCACGTGCGCCGGGTGGCGCTGCTGGCGTTCACGGACAATGAACCGCCGTTTGCCGCCGGCATCGACCGGCCGGGCACGAACTACCTGCCGGTCTCCCTGAAACCGGATGTTCTTCGGCGGGTAGAGAGGACGGTGTCGTATGTGCGCGAAATGGGGGCAGACACGATCATATTCTCCAACCACTGGGGCCCGAACATGGTGCAGCGGCCCAGTGAGATCTTCCGCCGGTTCGCCCGTGCGGTCATAGATCGGGGAGCAGACATCTACTACGGGCACAGTGCGCACGTCTTCCAAGGGGTGGAGATCTACCGCGGCAAACCCATCCTTTACGATACGGGCGATTTTATAGACGATTACGTGGTTGGCCCCGAGATGCGCAACGACTGGTCTTTCCTCTTTCAGGTTTCCGTAGAAGAGGGCAGGCTCGAGCGTCTGGACCTTACCCCGGTCAAACTCTCTTACGGGCGGGTTGACCTCGCTACAGGCAGCGAGCGAGAAAGCATCCTGGACCGGATGGAACGCCTGTCCGCCGAGATGGGTACCTTCTTTGCCCGTCGCGAAGGCGCCCTGGTGCTCGAACGCGGCTAGCGTCCCGCTCCTTGCGCGGTCAAGAGAGCATCCACAGACTCGAAAAGCCGAGGAGTAGTGACGACACCTCCAAATGGTGCCCACAAAAGGCTACTGCTCCGGGAACGCGTGCGCGCCATGGAGCCTGACGAAGCGGGCCCAGGCGATGGTGCGGCCCCATCCAACTCCGCACCGAAGTGCGGGGTGGCCTTGGGGCTCGATCTTCGTCTATGGCATATCATGGCTGACCGGTACAGATTCATTCCGACGCAACCCCTTGGGAGCGGTAGAACCAATCCCTAATGACAGGGAGGTGCAGTATGACGAAGAGGGCTTCCGCCACGGCAGAATCCGGCCGCTCACGCCTCCGCGGCATTCTCCTTGTATTGGGGATCGTGCTGCTGGCGGCCAACCTGCGCCCCGCACTCACCGGCGTGCCCCCCTTGATCGGCCAGATCCGGGCGGACACCGGCATATCCAACGGTGTAGCAGGGCTTCTCACGACGTTGCCCCTCTTGGCTTTCGGCCTGCTTTCGCCGATCGCGCCGCGCGTAGCCCGTCGGTTCGGCATGGAGCGCGTGCTGCTGGCGAGCCTGCTCGTCCTGGTGGCTGGCATACTGTTGCGCTGGGTGGGGGCCATGGCGGCTCTGTTCTTGGGCACGGTCGTCCTGGGAGCGGCGATCGCGGTATCCAACGTGCTCTTGCCTGGTCTCGTCAAGCGAGAGTTCCCCGAACACGCCGGCCTCATGACGAGCGTGTACTCCACTTCGCTAGGCATCAGCGCCGCGCTCGCCGCCGGCGTGAGCGTGCCCTTGGCACAGCTGGCCGGCATCGGCTGGCGAGGAGCATTGGCGGTGTGGGCCCTTCCCGCCCTGCTCGCCGGTGTCGCCTGGCTCCCCCAGCTTGGCCGTAGCGATCATCCTGCGGATCCAGCCGCACGAAGCTCCCCTGGGGTCAGTGACCTGTGGCGTTCGCCTCTTGCTTGGCAGGTGACACTGTTCATGGGGTTGCAGTCACTCTCGTACTACGTGACGCTGACGTGGCTCCCTGAGATCCTGCAGGCGGAGGGGATGGGTGCAGCCAGAGCAGGGTGGATGCTCGGGCTCTCTCAGGCCGTGGCGATCGTGACAATGTTCTTGGCTCCCATGATCGCCGCGAGGAGGCCCTCTCAGCGAGGCGTCGTTGGGGTGGCCGTTGGCATGTCTGGTGTCGGCGCTTTGGGCCTTCTGGTCGCTGGTTCCACCGCCAGTACCCTGTGGGTCGTGCTGCTGGGCCTCGGCCAGGGGGCGGCCTTCAGCCTGGCGCTCACCTTCTTCGCGCTGCGTGCTCCAGACCCCGGGCACGCCGCTGCGCTCTCGGGTATGGCCCAGTCGGTCGGTTACCTGCTCGCCGCGGGTGGGCCTTTCCTCTTCGGCGTCCTGCGCGATGTGACGGGAACGTGGAGGGTGCCGCTGGCATTGCTGCTCACGGTTACCATATGTCTTTTGATCGCAGGAATTGGTGCCGCCCGCGACGCCCACGTCGGTGCATCTGCCCCAGAAGAAGCGGGGTGATAATGAGATATCCGACCTGGATTTGAGGTGGAAGCGATGCTTACTCTGTTCGTTCTCCCGCTGATCCTGGCCTTCGCCCCGGCTGCAGTGTGGGCGCTCAGGGCGGGCGGCCCGCGGCGGCTATGGTTGCTTGGCGCATTCGCGCTCCTGGCGCTCATCCTCGCGGCGCTCGTGCTCTCCGCCGTATACTCCGTCCCTAGCGTGTGGCGAGTCGTACTCTATTTTCTGGTGTTCGTGGGGCCGTCGATCCTGTTCACCAATACCGCCCTCACGGTGGCGAGC
>JARDZQ010000362.1 GCA_029240775.1 Rubrobacteraceae bacterium
CTGGACTAGGAGCTAGCGTGCCCGGCGTTGCCGTTCTCGCTCGCGGGCACGGGCTTGCCGTTGTCCCAGTGCAGCCCACACTCGTTCTTGTCGAGCCCGGCCCAGCGGCCAGCCCTCGAGTCCTCGTCCGGGTGCACGGGGCGCGTCTGCGGCTCGCACCCGATGCTCTTGTACCCCTGGTGTAACAGCGGGTTGACGGGCACGTTGTGCTCTTTGACGTAGTCCCACACCTGCTCGTCGCTCCAGTGAGCGAACGGCGCGACCTTCACCGCCCCATAGCGCTCCTCCCAGGCGACAACCCTCGTGTTCGCTCTCTCGGGGGTCTGCTCCCGGCGGATGCCCGTCATCCAGGCGTCATAACGCTCCAGTGCCCTCTGCAAAGGCTCGATCTTGCGGATCTGGCAGCACAGGTCAGGGGTGCAGGTGCGCATCTGCTCGCCGTAGCGCTCGACCTGCTCCTCGACCGTGAGCGCAGGCCTCAAGACCTCGAGCGGCAGCTTGTAGCGCCGCATGACCTCCTCGCGGAACTCCGCCGTCTCCCTGAAGATAAAGCCCGTGTCGATGGTCAGGATCGTGACCTCGTTGGTGATCTTCGAGATCATGTCCACGAGCGCCATCCCCTCACCACCCCCGAAGGAGGCCGAGAGGGCCAGACCAGGACCGTAGGTGTCGACCGCCCACTCGATAATCTCCTGCGGGTCGGACCCCTCCAGATGGCCGGCCAGCCGGTCGAGCTCCTCGGGAGTGGGTAAGATCATTCTGTCATGCTGCGGACGCAGGGCTTCGGGCATCGCGCTCCTCCAATGGGATAGTCTGGCGAATGGGGTTGATCAGGCGCGCCCGCTACATCGAGCGCCCGGGCAGGGGGCCCAGTACCGCAACCCCACCGCTCGTCCCCGCGTACCTCGCAACTCCATGCGCCGGATACTAAGCATTAGAACGCTTTCCGTCAACAAAACTCCGACAAAAATTGTCGGAATTAATGAAATTGCCTGTTCTAGCGGGTTACTTAGTATCCATAGTTACTTTTTCCTGTGTCGTTTCGGGCATCGAGGCTGGGGTCGACGCCGCCGTGCCGGACGGCCCTTCCGTAGAGCAGGAGGGCGGGAGAGAGCACGATCGCGGCGTTCGCCAGGGCTGCGCGGATGCTCGCGAGGGTACCTGTAGCACCGACGACGGGTCCCCCGGCCAGCGCGAAGGCAAGTACCCCCACGACGGTGAGCGCGTTCAGGACGAAGAGCAGGCGCGCAGCCACGGCGACGTTGCTCACATCCAGGGAATAGCCTAGGATCTCGGTGGCGAGGTAGTCGAGCACCAGCGTCCCGGCGTTGATCAGCCCGAACCAGACCACCGGCTCCATCCCGGCGAGCGGGGGCAGGCCAATCTCCTTTAAGAGATGAGCCTCCCAGAGACGGTCGAAGCCCTCGCCGGACATCCCGAAGAACACGGCGACGGCGAGCAGTATCAGGAGCACCGGACGGCCGCGCACGGCCGGACGCCGCCGCTCGCCGTGTCGCCCACCCGGCGCGTCCCTCGCGCGGGGTAGGGCAGAAGTTGCGCTCCTGCATCAAGAAGGTAAGGGTGACGCCGAGGACGCCGGCAAGCGCGCCCGCGAGCAGGAGCGGCAGGTTCAGGGCCACGGTGGCGAGGAGCGCGCTCGCGAACACCCCGAAGAAAGAGCCGACGTAGTCCGCCTGCTCGCCGCGCAGGTAGATGCGACCGAGGTCTTGCCCACTTGATTCGTCCGCGATCCAGGCCTGCAAGGCCCCCCTTATGAACGTATAGCCTGCGCCCCAGATCACCTGTGCAATCAGGACCGTCGCGAAGGTCGGCAGCGTCCCCTCGAACGAGAAGCCGGCCCCGATAAGTAGAAAACCGAAGATCACCGACCGGCGGCGACTGTAGGTGTCGGCGAGCTCGTCGCGTAGAGCATGAAAGCCAACCCGAAGGCCACGTTGATAAAGCGGTAGACGGGGTAAGGTCTCAGGTCGCCCAAAGGCGCGCGGCTACCTGAAGAGGTCCCTCTCGGGGGGCATGATCAGGGCTCGTCCGGTACCGGCGGCCCGCTCATAGGGGTAGCCGCGCACGATGGCGATAGGTATCCCTGCGGTCTTGCCCATGACCAGCTCGGCGGCCGCGGCGAGTTCGTCGGCCACGGCGAGGACGCTGGCCTCGAGGGGGAAGCCGTGGGGATCAGTCTCCCCCCGGTAGTCGACGAGGGGCCTCATGCCGGCTACTCCTATGGCGACGTTGGTGATGCCGTCGCGCCAGGGCCTGCCGAACGAGTCGGAGACGATCACCGCGAGGTCTGAGCCGGCCCGCTGCGCGAGGCGCTCGCGCAGCCTTGCGGACGACGCATCGGGGTCCACGGGCAGGAGGCAGACTACTTCGTCTCCGGGGACGTTCGAGGCGTCCACGCCGGCGTTTGCGCAGACGAAGCCGTGATGGGTCTCGGAGATGATCAGGCCGCGGTCCATACGGACTATGCGGCGGCTCTCGCGCAGGACGACCTCGATCTGGCGCGGGTCTTTGCGGTAGCGGGCGGCGAAGGCCTTGGCGAGAGCCGACGGCTCGACCGTGCGCAGGTCTACAAGACGGCCCTCGGCCTTGCTGACTATCTTGTGGGTCACGACGACTATATCGTCCGCGCGCACGTCCGCCGCCTCGGCGACGAGCGCTGCCAGGTCGTCGCCGGGCCTGACCTCGGGGATGCCCTCGACCGGCAGCACCCTCACGGCCACCGAACCTCCCTCTCTTCGAGGCGGGCGAGATCCCCGGCGGTGTCCAGGTCGAAGGCGAGGTGAGGGCGCTCGCAGATGCGGACGTCGAGGCCACGCTCGCTGGCTGCCTCGAGGTGGGCCTCGTAGCTCCCGACGCCGAAAGCGAACGGCAGCGCGTCCGGCGGCCTGAGCAGGAGGGCGTTCGTGCCGACGCGAGCTTGGTCGGGGGAGATCACGACCGGAGCTGGGGCTTCGGCGTCAGTCTCCCCAAGCAGGTCGCACACGTCGTCGGGTTCGAGCAGCGGCAAATCGGCCGGGAGGACGAGGAACGCTGCGGCCCCCCGCTCCATCGCCCAGCTCCGTCCCTCCTCGAGGGCGGGGTTCAGACCCCTGCTCTCCTGCCGGAGCGCCGTAGCGCCCCGCTCCTGTGCTTCTGCGAGCACGATCCGGTCGGGGCTCACGACGCCGACGTTCTCGACCCCCGCGTCGCGGAGCGCCGCGACGACCCGGCCCATCATGTAGAGGGTGAGACCGGCCCGGGCACCGGGGTCCAGTATCGGGGTGAGCCGGCTCTTGGTCTCCACAAGATGCTTCACCGGCACGACCGCG
>JARDZQ010000363.1 GCA_029240775.1 Rubrobacteraceae bacterium
ATACTAGGCTAGCTTCCGAGAACGGCTCATATACACGCCTCGGTAATTAGGCCTTCGGCGGTGCAGTGGGCTTCGCCGGATGGCATGATGCTCACGGAACCCACTGGTAGATCAATAGAGGAGTAGATCCGGAAGGGAACAGGGATATGACCAAGATTGTCTACGTTATGTTCAAGAAAGCGAGCATGAGCAGGGAGGAGTTCAGTGGCTACTGGAAGGAGACCCACGCACTGATAGCTAAGGAGATCCCAGGACTTAAGAGCTACGTCCAGAACCACGCGTTGCCGGACCCCGAAGGGAACGAGCCGCCCTACGATGGGTTCGCAGAGCTCTACTTCGAGAGCCAGGAGGCCATGGAAGAGGCGCTCGGCACCCAGCAAGGGGAGCGCCTCCTCGCCGACCTCCCCAACTTCTGCGAGATAGACAAGACCTTGGGCATCGCCGTCGAAGAGGTGAAGTGAAGACCCTCTTGGCCAAGGCAGGCAGAGGGAGGAGACCCAGCGTACAATCCCGGTGCATCCGCGCCACAGTCCCCATGTGCTCCAGCCAGCCAGACCCTAGGATACGCGCGAGGACCACCGCGAACAGATAGTCGAACAGGCGGTCCAGTGGAGGGGCCAGGCTCCCTATTTGCGATAGCATCTGCAGACAACACCGCGCAAATGTAACGGAGGCCGTCACAACGAGTAGCGGTACGGCAGAGATCCTGCGGCGCCGGCAGTGTAGACCTACTTCAGGCGGTAGAAAGTGCCCAGAATGCCGCCGTAGAGCAGGTGGGCCAGGATCATCGAGATCGGCGTGCGCCGGCCGTAATTCAGGGCCATGAAGCCGGGGGGCTCGAGCTGCTTGGTCGGCGCGGGCCCCTCTTGCTCGCTCGCCATCCGCGGGTGCATCACGGGCAGTGCCGGCATGGCCGCCACCAGCACAAAGAGGGCGTGCACCAGCCCGATCGCGGCTCCAAGCCACCAGGTTGCCCGGCGCCAGCTCTCGAAGGCCGCGGCGTAAACAGAGGCGAAGATCCAACCATTAACGAAGTGAATGCCGAAGCCTACGAGCTTGGCCCGATCCCGATCAGGTGTGAACATGGTCCCGAGCATGAAGGGGAGGCTTATGCGGGTGAGACCGAGCCCCTGGCTACCGGCCATTAGGGTCGTCAGAACCACCGTGCCGACGAATCCCCAGAGCGAGACGCCGCGCTTGTTCATGCACTATCCTCCTTTGCAGTCCCCGTTGGTGGCGGCGGTTTGCGGATCAAAGGCACGCCCTCCTGCTGGCGTACGGCGAGCGTGAGCGCCGCGTTTATGAGGCCGATGTGAGTGAACGCCTGCGGGAAGTTCCCTAGGGCCGCACCGGTCTCAGGGTCTATCTCCTCGGCGAAGAGACCCACGTCGTTCGCGTAAGGGAGGAGCCGTTCGAACGCCCGCTTGGCCCCCTCCACGTCGCCGCCGCGGGCCTGGCACTCCACAGCCCAGAAGCTGCAGATGCCGAAGGCGCCCTCGCCGGGTGGTAGCCCGTCGTCGGTCCCAGTCTCGTAGCGGTAGAGCAAGCCATCGCGGCCGAGCCTCTCCTGGATGCGGGCGGAGGTGGAACGCATCCGCGGGTTCGTTCCTTCGACGTACCCGTAAAGCGGCAGGGTCAGGAGGCTCGCATCCACCTCGTCGCCGTCGAAGGTGCGCGTGTAGCTGCCTATCCGCTCGTTGTAGCCTCGCGCCTCGATCTCTCTTCGGATCTCGTCCCTATGGGCACGGAATAGATAGACCGGGACCTTAAGATGCCCGGCCTCGTGCATCTTGATGAGCCTATCGAGCGCGACCCAGCAGAGCGCCTTCGAGTGGGTGTGGTGGAAGCGGCCGGAGCGACCCTCCCAGATGCCCTCGTCCGGCTCGCGCCAGCGCCTGCACACCGTGTGGCCAAGCCCGTTGAGCATGCGAGTGGCATCGCGGTCGAAACGCCCGCCTCGCCCCGCAAGCTGCGTCGCGGCGTCGAGGACTTCCCCGTAGACGTCGAGCTGGAGCTGGCCGTGGGCGTCGTTGCCGACGCGCACCGGGCGCGAGCCGGCGTAACCCCCCAGATATCCCAACTCTCGCTCGGGCAGCCTGGTCTCCCCGAACACATCGTAGAGCACTTGGAGTTCGGGCCAGGTGAGGCGCGTGGCGTGGAGCATCCAGCCGTGAAAGGCCTCCGCCTCCTCGTCGTAGCAGAGGGTGGAGAGGGCGCGCAGCGTGAACGATGCGTCGCGCAGCCAGCAGTAGCGGTAGTCCCAGTTGCGGACGCCGCCTATTGCCTCGGGGAGCGAGGTGGTGGGCGCCGCGATGAGCGCGCCGGAAGGGGCATAGGTCATCAGCTTCAGCGCTAAGGCGCTGCGCACGACCGCGTCCCGATAGGGTCCCCGATACGCGCAGCGGTTCGCCCACTGGTGCCACCAACGGACCGTCCGCTCGAGTCTTTCGCGGGCGGCTTCCCCGAGGGGAGGGACCACCGCCGGAGCCTCGTTGCTGTAGTTAAAAGAGAGGTACTTACGCTCCCCGGCCCGGATCCGGACTAGTCCTTGTGCGCTCCGGCCGTCACTGGCAAGCTCCAATGGTAGTTCGCTGCGGAGCATGAGGAGCGCTCCGTTGGCCTCGCAGCGAATACCGTGTCGCCCTCGATCCTTGAGCCTCGGACGGATCCGGCTGTAGTCGGGGCGTGGGTCGTAGAGGATCTCTACCTCTACCTCGCCGGCGATTCCTTCTATCTCGCGCAGGACTTCGTGCTCGGGAGTGAGAGACGCCCGCTTTTGCTCCTCGGAAGAGACCAGCATGAGGTCGCGCAGGATAAGCGTGCCGGTGGGGCAATGGAAGGTGGTTTCGAGCACGTTCGTCTCTGGAAGGTAGCGACGCTCGGTGCGGAACTCTCCGGATGGTCTGATGCGGAAACGCCCGCCGTCTGTGGCGTCGAGTAGCGCGGCGAAGACCGCGGGGCTATCGAAACGGGGAAGGCACAGCCAATCCAGCGAGCCGTCTCTGGAGATGAGCCCTGCGCTCCTGCAGTCACCGATAAGGGCGTAGTCGCTTATGGGCGGGTAATCGGTAACTTCCGAAGCTCGGATGTGCAGCATGCCGGTAATCGTAGTCGGATGTGAGGCTGCAAACAACACGCGTCCGTGGTGACCTCTCTACCGGTTGGCCGCCCCTGCTCGCTGCAACAGTTCGCAGAGTGGGGCCGAAGCTTCGATAGGTTTTCACGACGGGGCGTGAGCCCCTCCCATTAATCTCCGGTAGGCGTCTGGGTCGGTGGCGCCCTCGGAGTTGAACAGCAGCACGCGGCTCTGCCGGTTCACCCGTCTCGCCCGAGACGATGCCCGATGCGGCCATCAGACGCATCGCCTCGCGGGCCGGTTCGTCATCCACGGTGATGAGGACGTCTATGCCCCTCGACACTGTCGGCCAGGCGACCAGCGACGGCCGCCCGCAGTTGAGACCCGACATTATGGAGTCGTGCGGTCCCGGCACGGATACGAGGCGCCCCTCCTCCACTGACCGCAGCGTGCAGGCCGCGTTAGCGGGCTCTACACCAAGCAGCCTGGGGTGCCGAGAGCCCTGCGGACCCCGGAAGTGGCGGGCCACGGCGGCGGCGAAGGCGCCTACGCCTATCTGCACCACCACCAGGTCAGGCCCCGCCTCTTTCCTCCTTTCGAGCTCGTCGTCGATCTCCCAGAGCATAGTCGAGTAGCCTTCGATTACCCAGGAAGGTATCCGCTCGTAGCCGGGCCAGGCCATGTCCGAGATCACGAGCCCGCGCTCCCCTTCCTCTGCGGCCGAGCGCTCGACGGCATCGTCGTAGGTGCCCTCGACCACTATCACCTCCGCCCCCTCGCCGGCTACGGCCTCGCGGCGCGCGATGACCATGTCCTCGGGCACGAAGATCCTCGCACCGAGCCCCAAGAGCCGCGCCACCCACGCCAGGGCGCGCCCGTGGTTGCCGTCGGTGGCCGCCACGAGGTTGAGAGGCCGCAGGGGATCTAGTTTCTCTTTGAGTTCCTCGAACGTCTCCCAGTCGCCGAACCCACCTCCCGGTAGGCGCTCCTCAAGAGCCCGGTAGACTGCCCAAGAAGCCCCGAGGGCTTTGAAGGCCGGTAACCCAAGCCGGCTCGACTCGTCCTTCACCAGGACCTTGCCCACGCCCAGCGTGTCGGCGAGTCCGGGCGCGTCTACCAGGGGCGTCTCCTCATAGCCTGGCAGGCGCCTGTGGAAGCGCAAGGGGGACCGATCCGGGAGCTCTTGCCCGTCGAGGGTCTCCACAGCTTCCGTATTAACGAGAGCCCTGATGCTCATTAACCTAACCCTCTACTGCTTCTACGTTGTGCAGCGCGCTGCTCCAGCGTGATCGATACTCGTCCCCGAGCCTCGCATCGTCCTCAAAGTCGTCGGTGTGCACCTCCTGGCCCTGATCGTCGAGGTCCCGGTGAACCCACAGCCATCCCTCGAGCTTAGGCACGTCCAATGGTCCGCCGTCCTTCGCCAGTAGGCACCTCCCTCATGGTAGCCACGTCTGCCAGA
>JARDZQ010000364.1 GCA_029240775.1 Rubrobacteraceae bacterium
AGTGGCAGCATCTCTCGGCGCGAGGCGTTGAAGCTGTTAGGTGGCGCCTCCCTTGGCCTGCTTGTATTGCCCGCATTCCCGTCGACCGCTTCCGCAGCCGGGACGCTCCAGCCACCGTCCAAGACCTCGCTCGGCAAGTTCCGCGGAGTTGAGTACTTTCAGTACGCTGGATTGTTCGTCGGCGAGACGTCGACGGGGAAGTATAGCGTGCCGTACCGGATCAGCGCTCCTGCCAACCCGAGGAGCGCTAACAGCAGCACGGTGCTGGTCGAGCCGCCGCACTTCAGACAGGGCACATTCCTGCGTGAGAGCTATCTTGGCAGGTCGTTCCTATTCAATAGAGGTTTTGTGCATGCCTCAGTCGGCTATAGCACATTCGCTAACCGGATCCTGGATCCCACGGCGGATAGCGTCTTCATCAATGGGGGAGTCTTCGATGGTAATGGCCAGACCGACGACGAGATCATCGTCGACTTCGCTCGCGCGCTGAGGAGCGATACGGCTCGCGCTCTCATAGGTCCGGCCGCGCGGCGCTACCTCGCAGGGTTCTCCGACTCCTCGGACCCCGTGAAGCGGATCGTTGCCTCGGGGCTCGCCGAGGGCGTCTTCGACATGGTTGTGCCGATCATCACCTGGGACATGGACAACCCCCAGGACAACTCCGAGGCGTCCATCAGAGCAGGCAAATACAGCGGCAAGGTCATCAGCGTCAATTCCGAGTTGGAGTGGCACCTCGGCCGGGCTCTCGAGGATCGTGGCACGAGTCCCGATCAGTATCGTTACTTCATCGTCCCCGGTACACCGCACATATCGGATCCGCTGTGTGACGGCACCTTAAGCAACAGGACGACCCCCGCCGGCTGGCAGCCTGCGCTGCGCGCTCACTTCCTGCAAGGCCACGAATGGGTCTCGCAAGGTGACGCGCCGCCCACAAGCACGCGCCTGGCCACGACCAGTGGTGGCGGCGCGATCGCCCGCGACTCTAATGGGAACGCGCTGCTGGTCGACATCACGGGCGCCTCCGCGCCGCGGCTGCCTTTCGTCGAGCTCGGCGAGGCCACCTTTCTCGTGCCCATACCCGGGGCCACTGAGCCACCGGGCGTACTTCTGGGCACCTATGCACCGCAGCCTCCGCCAACGATCGAGGATCTCGGCTTCCCGAGTTTCCCCGAATACCTGGCCGCGTTTGAGAAAGCGCTCAATGCACAGAAGCAAGCCGGCTACATGCTCAAGGAGGACGCGAAGGTCCTGCTGGAGCGCGCCAATCTGTCCCCACCGGCGACGTTCACGCAGAACTACCACGATCGCTATGAGTTATTCCGATCTTGTATGTAGTGTCCATGATGCGCTGCTCGTCCTGCAGCGGAGATCTGCCGGATGTGTAGATGCGCCGCGGGGGGCGATCTTGAGGAGCCATTGATCACTCACCCGCAGTGCTGCTAATTCGATGGCGCTCAAGCCACGATCGGCTGCTATTCGGACGTGGACACGCTACGTCCCTATTGGCGCAAGCCCTTAACTTGCGTTTTAACTAAGCAGTTTGTTTCGTCTACGCGAGGTGGTTTCCCAAAGCCCAAGATCAGGGCTCAGGCCACAAGTCGTGCGCCTTTCGGCTGTGGTTGGTGCCTCTAGGGGTCTTACCGCTCCACCAGCTGGCTTCCTGGCGGGCAGCTGCGGCTTTTTCGGCGCGCCGGCCGGTCGAACGGGTGCACGCGGGTGTCACGGAAAACGTTAGGATACGCTCAGGTGTGCTCTTTGCGCCGCGCGAGCAGGCCGCCGACGAGGTCGACTAGGCGGCGCGCATGGTGCCCGTCCGAGTCCTTATCCGGGACGTAGTCGGCCACACTGACGCCCACGAGTGCTGGCGAAGAGGTGATCGGGCGCAGCAGGTCCCCTACTTGTTCCCAACTCAAGCCGTCGGGCTGGGGGTAGGTGACGGCGGGCATCTCGCCCCCGTCGAAGACGTCGGCGTCGAAGTGCAGCCAGACGCGCCCGGCTTGTACTTCGAGCCTCTGCGCCACATTTCGCCCGAGCCTCTCGGGATCCCCACGCCGGATGGCCCTCGCCTCGACGAGCTGTATCCTCTCGTCGACCAGGGCAACCTCCTGGCGCGTGTCGTCGTCGAGGTCAGCGCGGTGGCCCATCACTACCACGTCCCCCGGCTCGACTATCGGCGGCTCCCCGGCCAGGTCCACCAGACTGGTGGACCTGGCCGGTCACCTACGCCAGGTCCATGTCCGCTGCCTCTCCTGAAGGCGAGGTATCGCCGCCGAAGTAGTCGACGTGGCCGTCCAAGAAGGCCAGCCCCACTCGTCCGAATCGCTGCCTGGCGGCAGCCAAGGCTCCCACCAGGACCGTGCAGTCGCCCCCCAGCACCAGCGGCCGCCCCTCACCACCATCGAGAACATCGCCCACCGCAGAGCGGATACGAGAAGAAGCCTCCAGGATCTGCTCAAAGCCGATCACGCCCGTCTCGGGGTCCCGGCTCGGGTCGTCGATCACGGCGTCAACGTCGCCGAGGTCTTCGGCGCCGACCCTCTGGGCAAGGTTCGCTGCCCTGAGCGCTCCTGGCGCCCGCGCTTCGCCCCTGTCAGTACCGGAGCAATCGAGCGGCGCGCCCACCAAGATCCACTTCCCCTCGGCATCGCTCCTGGTCCCTCCCGCCAAGGTGACCTCCTAACGCTCTCCGCCTATGCGCCAGCGCGCCCGGGTAAGAGAATGTCTGTCTCTCCCGAAGCCGACACCATAGTATGGCCCGTGTCTTGTGAACCAACCACCGGTAATCCGAGAATAGTTAAAATGGAAGCATAAGCACAATGCCATGCCCTCTTGGTGCTCTATGCGAGAATGGTCTCGGAGATCTTGGATAGCGCATCAACAACATGCTTCAGCCAAGGGGAGTGGTATCCGCTGATGGACCGTTGGAGATCACAGACGTGTTCGGCCGGCCGTTAGAGGCGTGTGCGCTCCGTTCTGTGAAAACTGAGGGCATGTCGTTACGAATCCCCGAAGTTGACAGAACGCCCGCGCTCGGCTTCCGTGCCTTGCTGACCGAAGGCGACACTGACGTGCTCCTCTGTTTCAGTGACTTGGTGCTTTAGTCGCCGTGCCTACCTCGATCGACGCGCAACCGGCCTTCGGCACCGCCTACGTGTGCAACTGTGAGCTCCGACAGTTGGTCAGATGCCTTCCCACACCTTGACGCCCTCTTCGACACGGGGCGCTATGTTGCACGGTACCCCACGACCGCCGTGGGGTTATGATCCAGGGCTTTCTTCGACCGCTAGCCCCTCGCGCTCCGCGAGGTT
>JARDZQ010000365.1 GCA_029240775.1 Rubrobacteraceae bacterium
CCATACAGATGGCCCAGGTAGCCTACAAGAAGAGCAAGATCCCAGAGATAAAGGAGCTCGCAGACAACATCGTGACCGCCCAGCAGCGGGAGATCGAGCAAATGAAGCAGTGGCGCAAAGAGTGGTACCGATAAGGCTAGAGCCCAAGAAGGAGCGCTGAGATGTCCCTAGCGCAACGCAACCTGTTCCAGAACAAGGTGCGTCTGTCCCTGAGCGCGGTCGGGGTGGCACTGTCGGTGATGCTCATCCTGATCTTGGGCGGTTTCTTGAGCGGCGTATACACGCAGGCCACAGCCTACCTGGCCAACTCCCCCGGATCCGTGGTGGTCGTTCAGGGAGGCATAAGGAACTTCTTCGCAGCAAGCTCTGTCCTTCCACCTGGCACTGTCAAATCTGTTCGCGAGACCAAAGGGGTATCTCGGGCGCTGGGCATCGCCTCCCAGTTCGTCATCTTCGAGCTGCACGATGAGAAGCAGGGAGCCCAGGTTGTGGGCTACGATCCGAAGTCCGGCGGCGGTCCCTGGGAGCTCTCCAAGGGGCGCGGCGTCCACGCTGATGACGAGGTGGTGGTCGATCGCGCACTCGCCAAGACCCATGACATTTCGGTGGGTGACGAGCTCTCAATAGGGGAGAGGGACTTCACCGTGGTGGGGATCTCAGAGGGCACCTCGATGTGGGCGGCGGGATTGATGTTCGTACGCAAGGACTCCGCAGAGGAGTTAATGGGCACTACTGGGGCCACAAGCTTGCTGCTGGTTACCCCCGACGGTGGGGTAGCTCCTGGAGAGCTACGCGAGCGGTTGGACGATCTGCCGGGAACCGACGCCCTACTCAAGAGCACGATGGCGAACAACGACGAGAAGCTCTTCGCCCGTGCCTTCGGCGGTCCCTTGAGGCTGATGGTGGGGATCTCCCTTCTTGTGGGGGCGCTGGTGGTGGGGTTGGTTATCTACACGGCCACCGTCGAGCGACAGAAGGAGTACGGCGTGCTCAAGGCCGTCGGAACACGCAACCGGACGCTCTACGTGGTAGTGGCCACTCAGGCCGTGATTACCGCTGGCCTGGGGGTGGCCCTAGGAGTGGGGCTCGCTTACGGGGCGTCATGGATCATCGTGGCCCTGCGTCCGGAGTTTCTTGTGGCCATCGAGCCGCAAGCTGTGGGCTGGGCTCTCTTGATGGGGATAGTCATGGCGCTGCTCGGGGCGATCCTGCCTGCGCGCACCATATCGAAGCTCGCCCCGGCCGAGGTCTTTAGGGGGTAGCGAGGGGTTATGCTGCGGCTGGCCTATCGAAATCTCTTTCAGAGCAAGGTGCGTCTTGCTATGTCCGTGGGTGGGGTAGCGTTGGCCTTGATGCTCGTGCTCGCCCTCGACGCCGTCATGACCGGTGCCGAGAAGCGGCTCACGGCTTACATCGACAACTCGGAGGCCGACGTGTGGGTGGCTCAGTCGGGCGTCAAGAATTTGCACATGGTCTCCTCCTGGATGCCCTCGTCGGTTACGGGCGAGGTAGAAGACGTGCCGGGGGTCGATTCGGTCACTCCCATCATGTACCTGACGGCTCCAGTAGATACGAAGAATGAGCAGAGCCTGGCCTACGTGATCGGTCTACCAGAAGACGCCACGATGGGCAACCCGTGGAACGTCGTAGGAGGGAAGGCCATACCTGGGCGAGGTGAAGCTGTGATCGACAGCAGCGTGGCCGAGCGCTCAGGGATAAAGCTCGGGGATAAGGTGAAAATCCTCGGACAAAAGCTCGAGGTCTCAGGCCTCTCCGAGGGTACATCGACCCTGACCAACTCGGTTGCATTCATCTCTATGGCAGACTTCGAGCGGGTGCGGGGTAGCGGGCAGGTGGTGAGCTTCGTGCTTGCGAAGGTGGAGCCAGGCAGATCACCCGAAGCGGTAGCCGAGAGGATAGAAGAAGATGTTGTCGGCGTGACCGCGCAGACGCGAGTGGCTTTCGCCGAGCAGGAGCGACGCCTCGTCAACGACATGGCCGGAGATCTGCTCGCCATTATGAATTTGGCAGGGTTCATGACGGGGCTCGCCGTGGTGGCGCTCACCGTTTACACCGCCACGCTCGCCCGCCGTTCCGAGTACGGAGTTCTCAAGGCTTTGGGCGCGCGGAACGCACGGCTGTACGGTGTCGTTCTGGCACAAGCGCTCTTGAGCGTCACGCTAGGGTTTGCGGTTGGTCTGGGCTTCACGCTGGTGCTCTCGGCGATCGTGCCCTCATTGGATTCCAACCTGCCGCTGCAGGTCGGCGCTGGGTCGCTGCTGAAGGTCGGAACTATGTCTCTGATCATCGCTGCACTAGCCGCGGTGCTGCCGATAAGACAGATCGCCGGGCTGGATCCGGCCACGGTGTTCCGGGGGTGATGAGATGAACGACTCCACGAAAGATCCAACGTTGCAGGTCACGCACGTAACCAAACGCTTCGGCACCGGGGAGACCGAGGTTGTGGCGGTCCGGGACGTATCTCTTGACGTGGCACCGGGCGAAGTAGTGCTGATCATGGGTCCTTCCGGCTCGGGCAAGAGCACGTTGCTTTCGATGCTGGGAGCGCTTCTAAAGCCGACCGAGGGCGAGATCCAACTAGGCGACGAGGTACTGAGCGCCCTCTCAGAGAACCGCCTCCCCGACATCCGCCTGCACCAGTTCGGTTTCATCTTCCAGGACTTCAATCTGCTCTCGGCGCTCACCGTGCTAGAGAACGTCGTCCTCGTAGCGGAACTCGCCGGCGCGAAGCGGGGCGACGCGCGCGAGAAGGCCCGGGCACAACTCACCGAACTTGGACTCGCAGAAAGGCTCGACTTCCTGCCGGAGAAGCTCTCCGGGGGCGAGAAGCAGCGCGTCGCTATCGCCAGGGCGCTCATCAACGAGCCCGCCCTGATCTTGGCCGACGAGCCGACCGCCAACCTGGACTCGAGCATAGGGCACGAGATCATGCGACTCCTCAGGCGCATCGCCAGGGAACAGAACCGCAGCGTGGTGATCGTCTCGCACGATGCGCGCATCAAGGACATCGCCGATAGGGTGCTCTGGCTAGAGGACGGTAGATTCAAGGACATGGTGGCGATGGCCACCGACCCAGTATGCGGGATGGCGGTGGAAAAGGAGAAGGCCGTGGTGGCCGAGCGGAACGGCCGGACCTTCTACTTTTGCTCCCGCGGCTGCCGTAACGAGTTCTTCGAGGATCCCGGAAGGTTCACGGATGGCGACGATGTATGACGGGCGGAATAGGAAGCTTGGCGGGACCTACGGACGCACGACCGGTGGCCGAACAACCGGCCA
>JARDZQ010000366.1 GCA_029240775.1 Rubrobacteraceae bacterium
CTCCGCAGGCACCTTACATCGTCCCCATGATACCGCCGAAGCGGGCCGTCTCACACCCCGCCAGACTCCTTTTGTCGCAGACCGTCAGTCCGAAGAGAGGAATGACGCCGAGCGGCTCGATGGATGTTACGCGCAGATCAGCGTTGCTCTTGAGGGCCTGGGCCCTCTATTTCCCGCTTACGGATGATGGCGGGGGGCTACGATATGGAAGAAGCACAGTTGCTCCTTGAGACCTCCCCGGACCACCTTCAGCGATCTCGAATCGGTTCTAGGCCTAGTTTCGACTCTGAAGTCAAAGCCGACTCGCACCAGACAGCTAACGGGGTGCTCGACGATGGCAGCGTTTGTGGTTAGTCAGATAAGGCCGCTGCCCGTACCTTGCATAGTCCCTATGACAAAGGGCGAGGTCCGTCGATCCCTGCCGTACGTCTTCGAAGCTAAAGCGGTTTGCGAAAGGGATGTGCCTTCCGCGGAGGAAGGTTTTAACACGGCTTTGAGGGTCGGGGAGTCGGGGAAGAGCGCCCCGCCAAGCACCCCTGAAGACCCAAAAACCTAAAGACCTCGTCCCCGAAAGCCTATACATTCCGCACACTGCTCTAGGAGCCGTCCCTCACGTCCTCTCCCCTCATCAGTCGCTCGAGGCGAGAGATCTGCTCCCTGGTACCGAGTATTATCAGGGTGTCGCCGGCGCGTATGCGGTCGCTGGCGGAGGGGGTGGTGTCGAAGGTACCAACCCTGTTGCGGATGGCGAGGATCATGGCTCCCGTCCGCTCCCCGATCCGGAGCTCGCCTATGGTGTGGCCGGCGATGAACGAGTCCTCCGGCACACCGAACTCCTCCAGCCTGAACTCGATGCCCTTCTCGCCGCGGGTGACGATGTCCAGGAAATCCACGACCAGGGGCTGCGTGGCGAGCGAGGCGAGCCTCCTCCCGCCGACGGCGTAGGGCGAGAGGGTGCGGTCGGCCCCGGCTATCTCGAGCTTGGCCGCGCTCTCGTCGGAGCTGGCCCGGGCTACTATGTTGAGGCTGGGGTTGAGCTTCCTGGCCGAGAGGACGACGAACACGTTGTCGGCGTCGGAGTCCACGGCGGCGACCAGTCCTCTGGCCCGCCGGATGCCGGCCTCTTCCAGCACGCCATCGTCCGAGGCCTCGCCGAGCAGGACGAGGTAGCCCTCCTCCACGCACTCCTCGATGATCTCCGGGTCCTGGTCGATCACGACGCAGGGCACGCTGTCGCGGGCAAATTCGCGCGCGACCTGGCGGCCGACCCGACCGTAGCCGCACAGGATGTAATGACCGTTGAGCTTGCCGATGGCCGCCTGCATTCTCCTCCTCCCGAAGTAACCTCGTATCGTTCCCTCCACGACCAGCTCCACGGATGAGACGGCCGCGTAGAAGAGCGTGCCGACCCCCGTTATCAGGAGGAGCATGGTCCACAGTTGCCCTGTCGTGTCGAGGGTACGGACCTCCTTGTAACCGACGGTGGTCAGTGTGATAACAGTCATATAGACGGCGTCGGTGAAGCTCCACCCTTCGAACACCATGTAGCCCAGAACACCGACGACGGTGATGATGCCGAGCGCCAGGAGAGCGCTCTCGATGCGTCGCAGCGCCAGCCGCGGCTCGTAGACCGTCCTCTCGGACCTTTTACTCGATCCGCCGCGCTCCGCCATAGCGCGCATTATAGGACGGTCCCTTCTTACAGCGGCACTATCTCCGCCCACACCTCTCCTCCCTCCGCGCGCAGCAGCGCGAAGGTGTGGCGCGGCTGGCGGCGCCTGTCCGTGGGGCTTCCGGGGTTGAGGAGCATGAGACCTTCCTCGTCCTCCAGGAAGGGGATGTGGGAGTGGCCGAAGACCACGACGCGGGCGTTAGGGAAGCGGCGCCTCAGGCGCGCCCGGCGGCCGCGCCTGGTGCCGGAGTCGTGGACCATGGAGATCCTCGCTCCCCCGAACTCGAACTCCCGCGTCACCGGCAGACCCTCCGGGTCCAGGTTGCCCCGCACCGCCTCGACGGGCGCGTACGCGGCGAGCTCCTCGAGGAGCGCCGGGTCCATCAGGTCCCCCGCGTGCAATACCAGGTCGGCGCGCTCGAGGTACGGGACCAGACCCTCCGGCAGAGCCTTCGCCCGGCGAGGGATGTGGGTGTCGGCGATGACGACGGCGAGCGGGCTCATACCTGGTGAGCGGGCCATTCTAGCAAGCCCAAAACACACCGTTCTACAGACGATTCTTCCCGGTCCGCGGATGGGCCGGGAACCCGGTCTTTGTTCTCGCACCAGTACGCAGGTTCGTGGCGCAATTCATTACAGATTTCATTACAGATTCATCGCCTCCAGGTAGGGTGATGGCCGGGGCGGGCCTCTGCCGGTGATTCCCCTTACCCTCCGGCCCCGCCCCTATCTGCGCTGGTCCCGCAGTCCCGAAGCACGCCGGTCGAGTGGGTGGTGGTCGTGCGCACGCGCTCATCATGGTCTTCGAGGACGGGCAGGTGTGCGACCCTCTTGACCAGTCCTCCCCACCCGCACGTCATGACTCACCAAGCACGCGGGCTTGCAACCACGAGTTGCGGAACGCTCCGCGAGGGTCGAGCCGCTCGACCAGACTAATGAAGTCGGGCATGCGCTCGTAGAGCGGAGCGATCGCAGCAGCCTCCGCGTTGAAGAGCTTGCCCCAGTGCGGGCGTGCCCCGAACGGGGCGAGGGTGGTCTCGAGTTGGGCGAGCGCGCCCTCGACCGCGTCTCGCTCGAGTTTCCAGGTGAAGTGGATGCCGACGCTGTCTTCCCCGTAACTCATGCTCATCCATAGCCGATCTGCGGCCACCGTGCGGATCTCGGAGACCTGCAAGTGCGGCTGGATCGTGTCCGCGAGGGCGCGCACGGCCTCTATGGCCTCCACAGCGTACCTGCGCGGGAACAGGTACTCTGACTGCAGCTCCTCGCCACTGCTCGGCGTGAAGCCCATGCGGAAGTGCGGTAGGCGGTCGGACCAGAGGCCGGGCCTGCCCAACTGCGGCGTACAGGAGGTCGCGTCGAGTTCGAGGATAGGGTGCCGGTGGACCGCTGCCGCTACCGCGCCGAAGAGATCGCTCTCTACCCGCTCGTCCGTCACCCGGCTCTTGACCCAGACCTGATCTGCGGTCTCGCCCCAGCGGGTAAAGACGCTTACGCTGTAGCCGCACGAGGTGATCTCGTCGAAGTGCTCGAAGAGAGCCTCCCAGCTCAGGCCTTCGAAGACCCGCTGGCGCACCTCGTAGGCGGGCTCCACGTCCAGGGTGATCCTGGTGACAGCG
>JARDZQ010000367.1 GCA_029240775.1 Rubrobacteraceae bacterium
CGTCGTCAAGCACATAGACGAGCTGGCGAAGAGCGTCGCCGAAGCAGAGGAGATCATCGGCATCATCGCAACCCCCGCCTCCTCCGCCCAGGAGGTCGCCAACCTGATGGTCGACGCCAACATCCGCGTTATCCTCAACTACACCGACGTCCTCCTCCACGTACCCTCCCACGTAGACGTCCACCGTATAGACCCTACCGCCCAACTGATGCACACGCTCTACTACCTGACCCAGGCGGAGGGGCAGGAGGCCTCTTAGAGCCATCAGCTCTCAGCCGTCAGCTGGCGGTCCCCGGCACTCGCCAGGGACCGCTTTTTTCGTGGATGGGGGCTCGTGGTCGCCAAACAGTACACCGTTACCCCATTGCTCTAGCTGATTGCTGACCGCTGAGAGTGCCGCCGAAGGCGGCGCGAGCTGACCACTCAAAAAGAGAAGAGCCCGGAACACTCTTAGGGGTGATAGGTGGGGAAAGGGAAAGGAGGAGTGCGCCCCGGGCTCTTTAATTGTGTCGGTTTAGCTTCGCACCAACCGACTGATGAGAATGATACCTCGCTCGTTACACTTTGTAAAGGGCTTGAAACCACGAATTTAGAAACTTTCTGCAAATACCTGCAAAATGCACATATATGTAGTGACCTCGGGATAGCCTGCGCGACGGCCGTCTCAGCTCGGGGTTCTAGCAGTTCCACGGTGACGCGCCCCAGATCGGTGTAGCCCCTCTCTTCGGGAGGCTGGAAGTGGCCCACCAGCCGCTTCCCCAGGTACTCCCCGTCGAGGAAAACGAAGAACCACCCCTGGAGGGCCTACTCTCCGGTCGCCCTTCCGCCACGAACTCGGTACGCTCCATTGCTGCCCCATCTCCGCGCCCTAGCAGCCTTGTGCGCCTGCTCGGACCTCTGTTCGAGGTTATCCTCGCGGGGCGGGTCTTCCTACGACTCTTCCTCTTCGACGAACTGCTCGTAGTCGGAGGCTGAGAGGAAACCCGGGCCTTCGTCTGAGACGCGGAGTTTAATGATCCAGCCGTCGCCGTAGGGGTCTTCGTTCACCTTCTCGGGGCTGTCGTTGAGGGCCTCGTTGACCTCGACGACCTCGCCGCCGACCGGGGTATAGAGGTCGGAGACGGCCTTGACTGACTCGATGGTGCCGAAGGAGTCGCCGGCGTCGAAGGTTGCGCCCACCTCGGGCAGCTCGACGAAGACTACGTCGCCGAGCTCGTCCTGGGCGTGGTCCGTGATACCGATGGTGGCGGTGTCGTCCTCGGTGCGGACCCACTCGTGGCTTCTGGTGTACTGAAGCTCCTCGGGTACGTGCAAGGTTCCTCCTACTTCTTCTCACGCTTGTAGAACGGCAGTTGTACGGTATGGGCCTCGACGGGCCGCTCCCGGATCACCACCTCGAACCTATCTTCTACCCCCGGAGATACGAGCGCAAGCCCTATGGCCTGGCCGAGCGTCGGGGAGAGTGTCCCGCTGGTGACGTGGCCAACGGTCTCGCCTTCCACCCTCACGGGATAGTCGTGGCGCGCTATGCCCCTCCCCTCCACCTCGAAGCCGACGAGCTTCTTACGCAGGCCCTCCTCCTTCTCCCGGCGCAGAGCCTCTTGACCGATAAACTCCCGTTCCTTGTCCAGGTGGACGGCGAAGCCTATACCGGCCTCCAGCGGCGTCGTCTCGGGGTCGAGCTCGTTGCCGTAGAGGCACATCCCGGCCTCGAGCCTTAGAGTGTCGCGCGCCCCGAGGCCGGCGGGAGTGGCGCCAGCTTCCAAGAGCTCGCGCCAGACGCGCGGGGCATCGTCGGGGGAAAGGTAGAGCTCGAACCCGTCCTCGCCCGTGTAGCCCGTGCGGGAGACAAGCGTCGTCGCGCCGGCCACCTCTCCCTCCACGAACCGGAAGGGTCTCAGATCCGGCAGGTTCGCCCCGGTAAGGTTCTGAAGGAGGCCGGCGGCCTCGGGACCCTGGAGCGCCAGCAGCGCCCAGTCGTCGGACTCGTCGGCGACCTCCACGTCGAGGTCCTGCGTGTTGCTTCTGAAGTGCTCGAGGTCCTTCTCGCGGTTGGAGGCGTTCACGACGACGAGGAAGTCGTCCGGGCGCCGGTAGACGATCACGTCGTCCACCGTACCCCCGCTCTCGTAGCAGACCGCGGAGTAGCCGGCCTGTCCATCCTCGAGCCGCGATACGTCCCGCGTCACGAGGCGCTGGACGGCTTCTTCGGCGTCTGGGCCGCGGAAGACGGCCTCGCCCATGTGCGAGACGTCGAAGAGCCCGGCGTGGTTGCGGACAGCGTTGTGCTCCGCCTTTATGCCCTCGTACTGGACCGGCATCTCCCAGCCCGCGAAGTCCACGAGGCGGGCGCCAAGGGCCTTGTGCTCGCCGTAGAGCGGGGTCCGTCTGAGCTCTGCCACACCTACCACCTCGCCTTCAGCTGGCGGGCGGCGCGGGCCTCGTCGAGGCGGCGGGTGGGGGCGTGCGTCGGGGCTTCTTCGAGCTCCTCGGGCTTCGTCTCGGCGAGCTCCAGCATCGCGCCGACGAAGTCGTCGAGGGTCTCTTTCGATTCGGTCTCGGTGGGCTCTATGAGCATCGCCTCCTTCACGACGAGGGGGAAGTAGATCGTGGGCGGGTGGAAGCCGTGGTCTATGAGCCCCTTGGCGATGTCGAGGGCCTTCTTGCCTTTGGGCGGCTGCACCACGACCTCGTGCTTGCACAGCTCGTCGTAGGGGACCCGGTAGGTGCCACCGAGCTTCACCCTCACGTAGTTGGCGTTGAGCACGGCCATGTCCGTCACATCCTTCAGGTCTGGCCCGTGCATCTTGATGTAGTTCCAGGCGCGCAGGACCTGGCCGAAGTTGCCGTGGAAGGCGGCTACCCGACCGATGCTCTTCTCGGGGCGGGCGAAAGTGTACTCATCGTCTTGCTGCTCGACCACGGGGTCGGGACGGAAGGGAGCCAGAGCCTCGGAGCAGGCGATGGCTCCGGAGCCGGGGCCGCCGCCACCGTGGGGGGTGGAGAAGGTCTTGTGCAGATTGAAGTGCATTATGTCCACGCCGGCATCGGCGGCGCGCATGCGGCCCAGGTTCGCGTTCATGTTCGCGCCGTCCATGTAGAGGAAGGCGCCCATCTCGTGCAGGACCTCGGAGATCTCCTTTATGTTCCGCTCGAAGACGCCGCAGGTGTTGGGGTTGGTGATCATGAGCGCGGCGGTAGTCTCGTCCACCATCTCGCGCAACTCGTCCACGTCTACGCAGCCGTGCGCGTCGAGCCCGACCTCGACGGCCTTGAAGTTCGCCAT
>JARDZQ010000368.1 GCA_029240775.1 Rubrobacteraceae bacterium
CGTCGCCGTGATATCGGTGAGCGCGGGCTGCGTGAAGAACGCGAGGATCAGCCCCGGCATCGCGCCCGCGAACAGTTTGCGGTTGGCCCCCAGGCGCGGGTTATCGTCGTACAGATCGGCCAGGTAGGCCGCCGTTGGGTTGAAGTCGTAGCAGTTCTTGGTGCACCCGACGCAGGGACGACAATGGCTGTTACGCACCACTACCAACGGGCTCTGTCCGTAGAAGCGCTCGACCTGCAGCATAGGACAGAACTGGCTGCACCAGCCGCTCTTACCCTTGAAGAGCACGCCGCCGAGGAACGCTAGGGCGAGCACGCTCAACAAGAACACAGCGAGGGCAAGCCCGCTGCTCTCGAGCAGTACTTTGCGGAACGCCACGATGGCCAGAAAGAGGCCGGCGCTAATCAGGGGAGCGTACTGCTGCACCCACAAGGGCAAGGTCAGGCCCCGGGTGAAGCCCAGCGTGCGAGGGAGCTGGTTGAGGGAAGCCATCGGACATACGTTACGCCACAGGGCCGGCGCGACGAGGAAGATCAGCGGGACGATGGGCACGAACACACCCCAGAAGATGAGCAATCCGAGGGGCGGGTCGAGGATGCTCGCCGCGACGATGCCGAGTGCGCAGGCTACCCCGAACCAGCGCATGACGGTCCAGACACGAGGGTGCACCCGTTCGGGCATCTGCGTGTAGGGCTCGAAGAGGCGTGCTTTGGGACTCGCCGCTTTCTTGGTGTCCTGGGAGTAACTCAAAGCTCACCCGGCGCGGTTAGACTGCTCTCGTGCTTGCGAAAACGCAAGCTGACGATGCGAGCGAGATGCAGTACGAGGCGCAAGGCCAGCTGTGGCTGCGCCAACCGCAACCGGTCGTAACCGGTCGGCGAGAGAACGACCACTTCGGAGTCATCCACCGCGCGCACGTAGGTGGATGAGGGCTGGTGGTCGAGAAAGGACAGAACGCCGAAGATCTCTCCTGCTTGCAACACGGTCGTGCGGCTGGCTTTGTACGGGGTGCATTTCACGACCTCAAACCGTCCCGCGGTGATCACGAACAGGCCGTTCTCCCTATCCCCTTCTCGTATCGCCTGCTCGCCCCGGGGATAGCGCCGTGCTAGTGTGTAGCTCAGTACGGCTCGGACTTCGTCGTCGCGCAGATCACCCAAGAACCGGCCGTTGCCTTCGGTATCACTCGGGTACTGGAAAAAGGCTGAGGAATCCATCTCTCGGCATCTCCTGTTCCTGGGCCATTACGCTGTCCACCCATGTTGGTGGGATGTGAACCGCCCGTTTATACGCAGCTCATTGGCCTGGTGGTCGGATCGCCACAGAAGTTAGGACGGAATTGCCCCCGGACGGCTTCGCGAGAAATCAGGCTTCACCGTCGCGAGAAATAAGGTGAGATACGAATGAGGGCGTCCTACCGCGAGTTCAAAGTTGCACGAGGCTTCCTCTCAGAACCTCGTCCCCATTTGCCGCGGGGTTCCCGTCGTCGGGCTCGCGGGTCACCTCGATCTCGGGGTAGGATCTGGCGCTCGCCGGAGCTGAGAGGTTCACGGTCGTCCGGCCCCCCGGTCCCGTCCGGAAGGTTCCGCAGCTGATCCGGCTACCATCCTCGGCGTAGTACCACATCTCGTAATACTCGTTCTCCCGGAGCTCGGGCATGCCCCAAACTTCCAGCTCTACCTGCAGGTTCTCTCCGACGACTTCCCCACGAACCTCGCCACCAGCCTCAGGGGCCAGGGCGGTGGCTGTGAGCGGCACACCGTCCGAAGGGTCGTAGATGATCGACCGGAGGAGCCCGAAACCCAGTACCGCAGCGACCAGTAGCGCGGCGGCCATAGGAACCCAGACCGTCCATCTGAGCCTGGAGAGAGCGGTACTGGAACTCTCTCCCTTCGCCCGCGCGAGCGTCCGGGCCCTGAGCTCTGGCGGTGGTTCACTGGCTGCTGCCTCCCGGAGGGCGTTATGGATCCCCCAGACTGCACGCAACTCGTCCCAGCACGAGGAACACGCCTCCAGATGGCGCTCCAGCTCGCGCTCCTCCTTGGGAGTCAGTTCTCCGAGCACGTAAGGGCCCAAAAGGTCCCCGAAGCGGTCTTCACTCATGCTGCGTCTCCTCATCCAAAGGACGCGTCATGATCCGATGGAGCCTCTTCATTGCGGCCGTGGTCCGGCTCTTGATCGTCCCCAGGGGGACGCCGGTCCTGCGGGAGATCTCGCGCTGGGACAAGCCCTCGAAGTAGGCGAGGGTCAGGACCTCCCGGTGCTCGTCGGGGATGCGGGAGAGCGCCCGAGCCAAGTCCCAGCCATCCACGCCGGCCTCAGGCTCCGGACCGCCCGCTACGGTCCGCAGCGGGTCCTCCCCGACGGACAGCGGTCTGACTCGGCGCCTCCTGTCGAGGTCCACGGCGCGGTTGCGAGCGATGCGGTATAGCCAGGTCGAGAAACGCGCCCGTTCCGACTCGAACGATTCCGCCGCTTGCCAGACGCTGGTGAAAGCGTCTTGCACAAGCTCCTCGGCCAACTGAGCATCACCCAAGAGCCTTACACCCGTGGCGTACACCGGTCGTGAGTAGCGGTCGTAGAGCTCCAAGAAGGCCCGCTCGTCTCCCCCAGCTACCCGGCGGACCAGGGCCTCGTCCGCTGTATCCTTCATCTTCGAGTCAAACGCCCTCTCCCAGCCGGGTGAGCAGGATCTCGCAGACATCGCTGCACTCCGGTCTCGCATTTTACCCAGCAGAGCAGTCGCGGCACTCGATCTCTCGGCAATTGAATCCGTTCTAGCCCCTTCGTATGAGTGCTACAAGTCCATCTTACGACTGTCGTTTATACGGACGCGTAGCGCGTTCGGTTTATGTCAAGAGTTGCAAAATCACAGCCTACTCGCGCTGTTTCCTGGGCTTGTAGGGTTCTGTCTTCGAGCTCAGCGAGGCTTTTCGGACATTTTTCTAGACACTCGGGTGAATTGGGGACAAGAGGAAGGGCCGGGGTTCGCTCGCGACCCCGGCCCCTAACTATCTACCTCAACTGCAAAGTGGCGATCTTGTCGGCGCTGAGCATCGTGAACCAGGGGTTGCCGTTGGTGTCGACCGTGATCCCGAATGGTTCGCTGCCCTTCACGACCTTCGACGTCGCCGTGATCTCACCTGTGGGCGAGATGAGCGCGATGTTGTCGCCGGTGGTGCGGGTGAACCACATCGAGCCGCCGCCGGCGGGGGCGATGTCCTCGGGGCCGCCGTCCACCGGGAACAACCTCACGTCCTCGGGGGTGGGGTTGGGGACCGGG
>JARDZQ010000369.1 GCA_029240775.1 Rubrobacteraceae bacterium
TAGTTCGAGAGCGTCCAGCCGGTCTGCCCAGAACCGTCGGTAGGGTGCCAGCCAAGCGTCCACCTCGGCGAGCGGTTCAGCTCGCAGGCCGTATAAGCGCCGCTGCGCGTCTTGGCGCACCCCGACAAGGCCGGCCTCCCGGAGCACTCTAAGGTGCTTAGAGACTCCGGGCTGGCTGAGCGAGAGACACTCGACCAGCTCACCCACCGGCCGCTCGCACTCGCGCAGCAGGTCGAGGATGTGCCTCCGGTTTGGGTCGGCCAGGACCTCGAACATGGATTCCATGCAGCTAATATAACTGAGAAGATATATATCTGTCAAGCTATATACGGACTTCGCTGTCAACGACGTAGGCGAGCCTCCTACATACCTTCGTTCCTATGCGCTTCGCAGAATGCCCATACTCGACGATCGGTGAATAGGGCTGGAGACGTCCTCGTTCAACCCAGCGCGAGCTGCACATCAGAAGTTCCTTCGTCCAGCAGGGCGCGGAACCTAGGCTCAGACTGTGTGTAGTTTCGGAACGTTGATGACCCGCAAAGGTCCGGGGCCGGCCCTCTTGACGAGGTCCCACCTGTTCGTCCCGAAACCGCGGCTCGTTCGTTTGCGGCGCGCAGTCGGCTGCTAACATAGCTACCGAGAGGGCAGCTCTGGTGGATGCAACGATTGTTCTGATCTCGTAAGCCACGTGGCGCGGCTGTCTAGGCCAGCGGAGTGGCGGAGCTAACTTCGCTGCGGCAAGACCGATGACGATCGACACCGAGGAATGGGAGGTTCTGGTGAACCGGAAGCGAAGTGCCGAAGATCTGCGCAGCCACCGCTGGTACGGGGTGCAGGACTTGCGCTCGTTTGGCCACCGCTCGCGCACCAAGCAGATGGGCTACGCCACCGAGGATTACCGCGGCAAACCCGTGATCGGCATCATAAACACCTGGAGCGACATCAACCCCTGCCACGCCCACTTCCGGGTGAGGGCGGAAGAGGTCAAACGGGGCGTCTGGCAGGCTGGTGGCTTTCCGGTCGAGCTGCCTGCCATGTCGCTCTCCGAGCCCTTCCAGAAGCCTTCCACAATGCTCTACCGTAACTTCCTCGCGATGGAGACTGAGGAACTGCTTCGCTCCCACCCGCTAGATGGGGTGGTGCTCATGGGTGGCTGCGACAAGACTACGCCTGCCTTACTCATGGGCGCGATCACGATGGACCTCCCCGCTATCTTCGTCCCCGCTGGGCCGATGCTGCGCGGTACTTGGCGCGGCCAAACTCTGGGCAGCGGCAGCGACGTCTGGAAGTACTGGGACGAGAAGCGAGCCGGTGTGATCAGTGAACGCGAGTGGGAGGAGATCGAGAACGGCATCGCCCGCTCCCCCGGTCACTGTATGACCATGGGCACCGCCTCGACCATGACCTCGGCGGCTGAAGCCCTCGGAATGACGCTTCCAGGCGCCTCCTCGATCCCAGCCGCCGACTCCAACCACGCACGCATGGCTTCGATGAGCGGACGTCGCGTCGTCGAGATGGTCTTCGAGGACCTCAAGCCTTCGGACGTTCTGACGGAAGGGGCCTACGACGATGCCGTCACGACCGTTTTGGCTTTAGGCGGTTCGACCAACGCCGTCATCCACCTGATCGCCATGGCGCGGCGCAGCGGCGTGCCTCTCAGCCTCGACCGCTTCGACGAGATGTCGCGGAGCGTGCCTGTCCTCGCCAACATCCGGCCCAGTGGCGAATTCCTCATGGAGGACTTCTACTACGCTGGCGGCCTGCGGGGTCTCTTCATCCGTCTGAAGGCTGCGCTCAACCTCGGGCGTCCGACGGTGAGCGGCCGCACCTTTGGTGAGAACGTTGCGGGCGCGGAGGTCTTCCGGGACGAGGTCATCCGATCTCTCGAAGATCCGATCCATCCCGAGGGCGGTCTCGCGGTGCTGCGGGGCAATCTGGCCCCGGACGGCTGCGTCATAAAGCACTCCGCTGCCGATCCACGTCTGCTGCGGCACGCCGGTCCAGCCGTAGTCTTCGACGGCTACGACGAACTCGCACGGCGCGTCAACGACCCCTCGCTGGAAGTCGATGAGAGTTCGGTGCTTGTATTGCGGGGCGCGGGTCCTCTCGGTGCGCCGGGCATGCCCGAGTGGGGCATGCTCCCGATACCGGAGAAACTTCTGAGAAAGGGCGTACGTGACATGGTACGCATCTCCGACGCCCGAATGAGCGGCACTGCTTACGGGACCTGCGTGCTGCATGTAGCTCCAGAATCGCACGCAGGCGGGCCGCTGGCGCTCGTCAGAACGGGCGACCTCGTCGAACTCGACGTCCCGAACCGGCGCCTCGAGCTGCTGGTAGATGAAGCCGAGCTCGAACGTCGGCGTGCTGCGTGGGAGCCTCCGAAGCCGTACTACGGGCGCGGATACGGGGCGATGTTCGCCCGGCACGCTACCCAGGCCAACGAGGGGTGCGACTTCGACTTCCTCGCCGAAGGCCCGCCCGTTCCTGAGCCCGAGATTCACTAGCTAGCTCACGAACGGCTGTTCTATACCGTTTCGTCGCGTCGACCCTGAAAACCGGTTAGTTCCTCTGGAAGGTGGGACCAGGACGCCCCGCTCGTTGGGCGCCGTTCTCAGTCAGCAGGGTGCGTAAGCACAACTTGGTCGTATTGTGCGCGTGCCCTTGGACGACTCGAGGTGGTCGTCCAGCAATACGACGATCCCGGAGCAGCCATGGCCAAGGGACGAGCCCTAGCGAGCGAGACACGCCGTGGCCGCCGTTATAATGGCGCGATCCCGGACGAAAGGATAGCTCGTGCGTTTCTCCGAGCTCGTGCTCTTTCACGTCGACGTCCCTTACCCGCAGCCACAGGCTGACGTTCTCGCTCACGACCCTGTCTGCTACCTCATCAGAGGAACTTACCAGGGTGTAGTAGGCTGGCTTTCATAGTCTCAGCGCTCGTCCTGAGGCGACCCGAGTCCCGTGGTCCTTCAAGGTAGCCGTAAACGTCGTTAAAGCCTACGCGATGCATTTTCCGCACCTTCCCTTACTCGCCTACTCTCAAGGCCTGAAAACCATTCCTTACGCCTGCCACGAAGTAGTAGCTATCACCTTGATTCATCGGCGATTCATTGGCACGTGCTCCAATCTTGTAGGAAAATGAGCAAGCAGTAGCATGGGGAGAGGATGGGATGAGTCCTCCTGCTAGCTTTCAACGCGTGACGCAATCCGGGACGCCTACGGGCGACAGAGCCGAGGCGATGCGGATCTGGTT
>JARDZQ010000370.1 GCA_029240775.1 Rubrobacteraceae bacterium
ATCGGTTACCGTTACCTGCGGCGCACGATGGCGTACGTCAGCACGCCCGAGCCGAGAAGCAGCGCAGCCGCGGGCAGAAGGATCGCCGGGCCACCGGTCTCTCCAAGGGGCGGCTGGGTACGTTCCATCGGGGTACCTTCCATCGGAGTCTGCTCCATCGGAGTCTGCTCCATCGGCCCCATCGGAGTGGTCTCCTGCGCCATCGCAACGGGCGCGAGCACCAGCATTACCAGGAGAGCGGCCGTAGCCAGGAATATCGCCCTCTTCATCCAGTCCTCCTTCTTCTACTCCGTTTTCCAAACAGCCTGCACTCCCCCTCCATCACGAGAAGGTACCCACAGTGTACAGAACCAAAACGCAAAAGTCTCCATTATTTTAACAATTTTTAATACATTCGACGCAAAATAACCATTGAAATCGATTGCGTGCCGGATAGGCACGGGGGCAGTAGGATTCGAACCTACGGGTGTCTTACCACCTCTGGTTTTCAAGACCAGTGCATTCGTCCGCTCTGCCATACCCCCATAATCTCTGCATTATACGATGCTGAGCGGGCGTTTACGGCTTCGTCCGGCTCCGGGCGTCGAGTTTTGCGGCCAGGCGTTCCGGATCGTAGTTGGAGGGGTCTATGGTCGGTGGCTCGGGGAGGTTCGGCGGTGGCGGGTACTTCTGACCGATGCCGCAGTCAAAGACGACGACCTCCTCATCCGGGTTCAGCTCGCCACGGTCGCACAGTTCGGGAACGGCGGCGAGAGCGGCGGCGGACTCCGGGCTCACGTACCCCGCGCCCAGGCGCCCGGCTAGCAGTTGCGTGCGGGTGATCGAGTCTTCGTCTACCGCGACGGCCGTACCGCCGGACTCCCGCAGTGCGGCTAGGATCAGGAAGTCGCCCACGGCGGACGGGACGCGGAGCCCGGCGGCACGGGTGCGGGCGTTCTCGAAAGGCCTGGCGAAGCGCTCTCCGGCCTCGAAGGCGCGCACTATCGGGGCGCAGCCCTCGGCCTGTACGGCGATCATGCGTGGGCGCTCGGGGCCTATGAAGCCGAGCGTTTCGAGCTCGTCGAAAGCCTTCCAAATCCCCACGAGGCCGGTCCCTCCGCCGGTGGGGTAGACGATGACGTCGGGGAGACGCCAGCTGTGCTGCTCGGCGAGTTCGAGACCCATAGTCTTCTTGCCCTCGACACGATAAGGTTCTTTCAGCGTGCTCACGTCGAAGGCGCCGAGACGCTCGGCCAGAGCGGAGGCGACGCGACCGCAGTCGCTGATCAAGCCCTCCACGAGCACCAGCCGGGCGCCCATGGCGAGAGCCTCATCGCGGCTGGCAGGCGGCGCGTCGACGGGGACGGCGACGGTTACGCCGACCCCGGCCGCTGCCCCGTAGGCCGCCAGAGCGCCCGCCGCGTTGCCTGCTGAAGGGGCTATGAAGGAGGTCGCGCCGAGCTCCGCGTTGCGGGAGACCGCCGCGGACATGCCGCGCGCCTTGAACGAGCCGGTCGGGTTCAGACCCTCCGCCTTGGTATAGAGGCGCGGCAGACCGAAGGCTCTCCCCAGCCTCGGCTGCGGCAGCAGCGGCGTGTCCCCCTCGCCCAAGGAGACGACGTGTCCGGGATCCCTCACCGGCAGCAGCTCGGACCAGCGCCACATCCCACCCTCGCGGCGGGTTGCCAGTGACTCCACCGTAAGGGTACGAGCGGCTCTCTCGAGGTCGTAGCGGGCGAGCAGGGGGCGACCGTCTTTCGGGTCGAGGTTCGCCGGTTCGTCGGCGGGGTAGGTCGCCCCCGAGAGAGCGCCCTCCAGGTGGGTTAGCGTGGATCCCATCTCGTCCAAGCCGCCACCATAGCACGCCGGGAGAAGGGCGCTCTACCGGTACGAGGCGGCGAGGGCCAGGGCCTGGGCGCGGGCGACGGCCTCTACGGCCTCGGGCGGGGGCAGAAAGCGCGGGTGGTGCAGGGGGAAACGCTGCGTATTCGGGGCGCCGTCGAGGCCGACGAAGACCATCAGGGTCGGCGCCAGGCTGCGGTAGAAACCGAAATCGTCGGATCCGCAGGAGCGCAGAGGCGGAGCTAGCTCGAAGCCGGCCTCGGGGAGGAGGGCGCGGGCCGTGGCGGCGAGGGCGTCGTCGTTCACCGTCGCTGGCTCGCCCTCGGTCACCTCGACTCTAGCGGTGCAGCCGTGGGCGCGGGCTGTGGTCTCGACGATCTCCAGGGCGGCTTGGCGGAGGGGGCCCCGGTCTTGCGGCTCGAGCGTGCGCAGCGTGCCGCCGGCTTCGGCCAGCTCGGGGATCACGTTCTCGAGGGAGCCTGCGCGGGTCCAGCCCACGCTGAAGACTCCAGGGTGCATCGGGTCCAGGCGGCGGCTCACGAGCGACTGGAGAGCGACGACGACGTGGGAGAGGGCGAGGATGGGATCCCGCGCCCGGTGCGGGTAGGCGCCGTGACCGCCGACACCCTCGACGGTTATGCGGAGGTAGTCGCAGGAGGCGTTCACCGGGCCGGGATCGACGCTCACGCAGCCCCAGGGCACCTCGGGGTGGACGTGCGCCGCGACGACGGCGCCGATCTCTCCGAGGCGAACCTTCTCGCGGACGATCGCCTCCGCCCCCGAAGGGTAGGTCTCCTCGCTCGGCTGGTAGAGGGCGAGCAAAGGTCCGGGCAGGGAGTCCTCCGAGCGGCGGACGGCGCGGAAGAGGGCGGCGAGGGCGGCCATGTGGACGTCGTGGCCGCAGGCGTGCATGAGGCCGTTTTCGGCGGCGAAGGACGCTCCGGTCCATTCCAGTATGGGGAGCGCGTCCAGCTCCGCGCGCACGGCGACGGCGCGTCCGCGGGACGGCCCGGCGCGGGCGATGAGGCCCGTGCCGGCCACGGTCTCGATGTCGCTCTCATCGAGGGCCTCGGCCACGAGGCGGGCGGTCGAGTGTTCGGCGTTGCTCGGCTCCGGGTTAGCGTGCAGGCGTTCGCGCAGCGAGAGAGAGTGCGGGATCTCCTCTTCCACAGAGGTCAGGAGCGTGTGGAGGAGATCAGTAGACACGCAGGTAGCGCTCGCAGGCCTCCTCCAGCGAGAGACCCTGGAGGAGCGAGATCTCGGTTCGCTTCACCCCGATGTGGCACTCGAGCAGATCATCGGGTACCCAGGAACGCACGACCTCGTCGGCCTCGAGGGCCCGCAAGGCTTCCTCCAGCGAGGCGGGCAGCGTCTTCACGCCGAGCCGGCGTCGTTCCTCGTCGTCCAGCTCAGAGAG
>JARDZQ010000371.1 GCA_029240775.1 Rubrobacteraceae bacterium
CTCTCAGGTAAAGCGCCAGAACCAGATCGGCCTGCTTGACGACCTGCTTGCGGTAGAGGTCGAAGTAATGAAAGTGCAGCATCAGCGGGTACTGATCGGGGTCTGTATGCGCAAAGCCCCAGACCGCGTGCTCGGTGAACTGCTCGGCCTGGGGATGCACGCCGAGCGCCTCGTCGTAGGGGACGAACATGGCCCGGGCCGCGTCCCGCCATGCGGCCACCTCCTCGGGACCGGCACCGAGCTCCCGGGCGGGGTCCGGGTGGCGCTCGACGGCGTCGGCCGCTGCCTGCAGGTTCTTCTGTGCCATGAGGTTGGTGTATACGTTATTGTCGGCGATGGCACTGTACTCGTCAGGGCCGGTAACGCCGTCGATGCGGAAGTGGCCGTGGGCATCGTAGTGACCTAAAGAGAGCCAGAGCCGGGCGGTCTCGACGAGCAGCGAGAGGCCGGCTTCGCGCTCGAAGGCATCGTCGTCGGTAGCCGCGCAGTAACGGACGATGGCATTGGCGATGTCGGCGTTGATGTGGAACGCGGCCGTGCTGGCCGGCCAGTATCCCGAGATCGCCTGACCACGGATGGTGCGCCAGGGGAAGGAAGCCCCGTCTAACCCCAGGATCTTCGCACGCTCGCGGGCCAAGTCGAGCGTGGCGTGCCGCCATCGGAGCGCGTCGCCGGCGGCATGCGGGACAGTGTAGGTCAGAGGCTGCAGGACGAACGTCTCGGTATCCCAGAACGTGTGTCCATCGTAACTCGGGCCAGTCAGTCCCTTGGCGGCTATCGCCCGCCCCTCCGCGCGGGCGCCTGCCTGCAGGGTGTGGAAGAGCGCGAAGCGGATTGCCTGCTGAAGCTCGACGTCTCCCTCCAGCTCCACGTCGGCACGATCCCAGTAGTCATCGAGGTAGTCGCGCTGGGCCGCGAGGATCCCCTCCCAGCCGCTTCGGCGCGCTGCGGCGAGGGCCGCCTCGACCTGGTCGCGCACCGACGGCATGGAGCGCCGGCTCGACCAGCCGTACCCCAGGAACTTCACCAACCGAAGACGCTGCCCCGGCTCGAGTTCCGTGGCGACCGTAACCCTTCCAAGGTCCTCGGCGCTCTCCGCGCTCGTCTGTGTGGTGGCCGGCCCTTCGACCACATGGTCCATCCCCGCGGCCATCCGCAGGCCGCTCTCCTTCGTGGAGTGCACGAGCACGACACGGGCGTCGTGGTTGGAGAAGTACTCGGAACGTAACGCCGAGCCCACACCGGAGCTGGAGCGGGGATCATCCTTGACGGCTGCCGGCAGCGGCTCGTTGGTTACCAGCTCGGACTGCACCACCAGCCTCGCCGGGGCGCCGAGCGGCTCGACCTCGTACAGGATGGCCGCGACCGCGCGCTGCGCAAACGAGACGAGGCGTACAGAGGACACCCGTACCGCCTGCCCAGCCGGGGAGACCCACTCGGCCCGCCGTCGCAGCACCCCGGCACGCAGGTCGAGGATGCGCTCGTGGGCGCGCAGCCGTCCGTAACGGACGTCGAACGGCTCGTCGTCCACGAGCAGGCGGATGATCTTGCCGTTGGTGACGTTTACCAGCGTCTGCCCGAGCTCAGGGTAGCCGTAGCCCGCCTCGGCCTGGGGCATCGGCCACGTCTCGTAGAAGCTGTTGAGGTACGTGCCCGGCAAACCGTGAGGCTCGCCCTCCTCTAGGTTCGCCCGCAGACCGATGTGCCCGTTGGATAGAGCGAAGATTGCCTCACTCTGGGCGAGCACGGAGAGATCCAGCTCGGTCTCGCGAACCACCCACGGCTCGGGTGGGAAAGTCCGGTGCTGACTCATCGGTCCTCCAGCAGCTCTGAGAGATCGGAAACCACGATGCTCGCGCCATGCTCGCGCAACGCCTCTGCCTGCCCGACGCGGTCGACCCCGACGACGCAGGCGAAGCCCCCCGCCCGCCCGGCTTCCACGCCGGCGAGGGCATCCTCGAAGACCGCGGCTTCTCCGGGCGTCACATCGAGCGCCTGCGCACCAGCCAGGAAAGTGTCTGGGGCCGGCTTCCCCTTCAGCCCCTCGCGCTCAGCCACCACCCCGTCGATGCGGGCTTCGAAGAACCCTTCGATACCAGCGGTAACCAGCACGTCGCGGGTGTTGGCGCTCGACGAGACTACGGCGCGGCGCAGACCCACGTCGCGCGCCGCTTCGAGGTAGCGCACCGAGCCGTCGTAGACCTCCACGCCCTCTTCGCGGATCAACCGTAAGACAAGTTCGTTCTTGCGGTTACCCAGCCCACGAACGGTCTCGGCGGACGGCGGGTCCCCGGACTCGCCCTCAGGCAGCTCGATGCCTCGTGCGGTGAGGAACGAGCGTACCCCGGCGTAGCGCGGCTTGCCGTCCACGTACCGGGTGTAGTCAGCAACCGGATCGAAGGGGACGAACTCCTCCCCTGTTCGTGCCGCCCGCTCGCGCAAGTACCCGTCGAACATTTCCTTCCAAGCAGCGGCATGGACTGTGGCCGTCCGGGTCAGCACCCCATCCAGGTCGAACAGGCACGCCCGCACACTATCCGGCAAACCGATCACGGCGAGCCCGTCCGTCTGGTCCCGCGGGTTGTCCCTTCCACACGCGCCCCGCCTTCCGACGCTTCTCCATGAGCCTTTGAGTTCCTATGAGCTTCTTACCCTCCTACTACATTTCAAATCGCGTGTCCCAGGTAATCCCTGCACTCGTGTGGCGAGGGCGCTGTTACATCCTCGACGGGCGTACCTAACCACCCCCGATCGTGAGGCCATCTCAGGGTCGACGACCGCAAGGCCCTTAACGGCATCTTGTACGTACTACACACTGGGTGCCGCCGGCAAGACGTGTCCGAGAGTACGGTTCTCCGACCACATGTTGGTGGAGACTCAAAGTGTGGGAAGGAGGCGGAGGAGCCGTCTGGTTCATAGAGCAGTCCATGCGCTCGCTTCCTTTCTTCTCAGCGATTCTCGGGTGATCTGGCCGGCTGAGGCTCATCAGGATCTGATCAAGAGCTGCTGGATGTTGTTATTGGACTACTCGAGCGATACGACCTCTATACTGAGGATAGAATGAGCACGCAACCTACAAGCTTATAGAAGAGTGGAAAGTATGAGCGAGCTGTCGCAGATGACGTGCACCGCCTGCCGGGGCGACGAACCTATACTAACCGACGCCGAAATTGCAGAGCTGCGTCCGCAGGTCCCCGAGTGGCACGTAGTGCAGCGGGAAGGCATCAAACGCCTGG
>JARDZQ010000372.1 GCA_029240775.1 Rubrobacteraceae bacterium
CCGAGGAGATCGGACACCATGGCGAGGCACTGGGCAACTTCCCGCAGGCCTTCACGCACCTCACCCTCATCAGCGCAGCCTATAACCTCGATAGGGCGCTCGGCAGAAGGGGTTAGTGCACTGAAGAAGTAAATCTATGGACGGCCAGGGTAGCCCAAACAAACGTCCATCAGCGCTCGGCGCGAACAAGCACCAAGTGAAAGGAGACTCCTTATATGGCAGCACAGCATTACGACGCCGTGGTGATCGGGGCAGGCCAGGCCGGGGTCCCGCTTTCCCAGGCGCTCGCCAGGTCGGGACGTAGGACGGCCCTGATCGAACGCGAACACGTAGGCGGCACCTGCATCAACGAGGGCTGTACCCCAACCAAGACGATGGTCGCCAGCGCGAAGACGGCCTACGTAGACCGGCGTTCGGCCGACTACGGCGTCCACAACGGTCCTGTCGCCGTCGACATGCCCGAGGTGCGAGGCCGCAAGCGGGCGATGGTGGACAGCTTCAGGAACAGTAACCTGAGGCGCATCGAAGCCACTGATGGACTTGACCTGATCGCTGGCGAAGCCAGCTTTACGGGCCCGAAAGCGCTCGCGGTACGCACGAACGATAACCAAGACCTCGAGCTCGGCGCGGACAACGTCTTTATCAACGCTGGCGCCAGGCCGGCCAACCCTCCGATCGAAGGTCTGGATAACGTACCGGCCCTGAACTCGACCTCCATCATGGAGCTCGACGTCCTGCCGGAGCACCTGCTCGTGCTCGGCGGCAGTTACGTCGGGCTGGAGTTCGCCCAGATGTTCAGGCGTTTCGGCAGCGAGGTCACGGTCGTAGAGCTCGGTGGGCAGTTGATGGGCCGAGAGGATGCCGACATAGCCGAGGCGGTAGCCGGGATCCTGCGCGAGGACGGTATCGAGGTCCTGCTGGAGGCCAAGACCCGACTCGCCGCGCAGGACGATACTACGAAGATCATTCTGACGGTAGACACATCCGAAGGGGAGCGCACGCTGGAAGGCACACACCTTCTCGTAGCAGCCGGCAGGCCGCCCAACACCGAGACCCTCAACCTCGGTGCGGCCGGCATAGAGACAGACAGACGCGGCTTTATCAAGGCGAACGAGTGTTTGGAGACCAGCGTACCCGGCGTCTACGCCCTCGGAGACGTGAAGGGGGGACCTGCCTTCACCCACATCTCCTACGACGACTTCCGCATCATCCGCACCAACCTGCTGGAGGGTGGCAGCGCCACCATCGCAGACCGCCCTGTCCCCTACACCATGTTCATAGATCCACAACTAGGCCGGATCGGGTTGTCTGAGCAGGAAGCCAGGGACCAGGGCCGCGACGTGCGCATAGCCACGATTCCGATGACCTACGTTACGCGGGCCGTAGAGATGGGCGAGACGCGTGGCTTCATGAAGGCAGTCGTTGACGCCGAGACCGCCCAGATTCTGGGCTGCGCGGTGCTCGGGATAGAGGGGGGCGAGATCATGGCGATGATCCAGATAGCAATGATGGGCAACTTGCCATACACGGTCCTCCGCGACGCCGTATTCGCCCACCCCACGCTCTCTGAGTCACTCAACACACTCTTCTCGAGCGTGGAGCATCACTGAGGAGCGAGTCTGGCGTTCCGTCGCCAACAGTGGCGCCGCGTATCCGCGACAGCGAGGAGATGATACGGTTCTTCACCAAGGCACGTCTGACTACGGAGCCATAAAGCCTAAGCCAGGAGAACCCTGATGATGCCTGAAATCTCCCTCGTCAGCGTGCTGATCGTCGCGGCGGTCGCTTTCGTAGTGCCGCTCATCCTTGGCCTGGTACCGGCCCTGCGCGTTCCCTCCGTCGTCATCGAGATCGTAGCCGGCATCGTGATCGGTCCCGCCGTCCTCGGTCTCGTCGAGGTGGACGGACCTTTGCGCTTTATGGCCCTGATCGGCCTGGCGTTCTTGTTGTTCCTGGCGGGGATGGAGATTGATCTCGGCGGCCTATTGCGGGGTGGGGCGATACGTAGCGCCGGCATCGGGTTCGTGCTGTCGCTGGCGATCGCGTTCGGCATCGCCTCGTTGCTCGGGGTCGCGGGGCTTATACAGGCTCCGCTGCTCGTGGCGATTATGCTCTCCGCCACCTCGCTCGGCATCGTCGTCCCCGTGCTCGCCGACGCCGGGCAAAGCCGCTCCCCCCTTGGGCAGTTGATCATCGCCGGTTCATCGGTCGCCGATTTCGGCGCCGTGATCCTGCTCTCGCTCTTCTTCTCCGGAGACTCGAGCAGCGTCGGGTCCACGCTCTTGCTGATCGGAGCCTTCGTCGTGCTCGTTGCAGCCATTGGGATCGCGATCGCCGAGATCGAACATCTCGGGTGGCTGAGCATGATCCTTCGGAGCCTGCAGGACTCGAGCGCCCAGATCCGGGTGCGCGGCGCCCTGCTTTTCCTGATCGGCTTCGCCGTGCTGGCACAGCTTCTGGGGCTCGAGATCATCCTTGGAGCATTTATCGCAGGCACGGTCTTGCGGTTGGTGGACAAGGACGGGATGATGACGCATACCCTCTTCCGACCGAAGTTGGAGGCCGTCGGTTTCGGCGTCTTCATCCCGTTCTTCTTCGTCACCAGCGGTATACAGCTCGACGTGGGAGCACTTCTCGCCCCTGGCGGAGCGGCACTCGCTTCTGTGCCGGTCTTCCTCTTTACTCTGCTGCTCGTCCGCGGACTGCCGGCGATCCTGTACAGACCTGTGATCGGCACCAGGGGCGTGCTGGCGGCGGCGCTACTGCAGGCGACCTCCCTGCCATTCATCGTCGCGGCAACGGGCATCGGTATGGAGCTCGGTATCCTGAGCCCCGCGACGGGCGCTGCTCTCGTGGTCGCCGGCCTACTCTCGGTCGTACTGTTTCCGGTCGCCGCCCTCACTCTCTTGCGAGGCGACAAGAGACCGTCGGCGCAACAACGTTGATGAGGCCGCCGTCCATGATGTTCTGCGCTGAATCTCTCCTAGCTCCCTAGGCTCATCCGCGCGGCCACGACCGTGTTGTGGAGCAGCATCGCACGGGTCATCGGGCCGACGCCCCCAGGGACGGGGGAGATCCAGGACGCTCTCTGGTCGACCTCATCGAAGCGAACGTCCCCGACGAGACCTCCATCTTCTTTGCGATGGATGCCGACGTCGACGACGACCGCGCCCTCCCCAACGTGCTCGGCCCCGATCATCTCCCGCTTGCCGGCGGCGACGACGAGAATGTCA
>JARDZQ010000373.1 GCA_029240775.1 Rubrobacteraceae bacterium
GGCGGTCGCGGCGGTGGAGGCCGGGGCGGACCTCCTCCTCATCTCCAGCCCGCCCCAGCAGCAGGCCGACGCCTACGACGCCGTCGTCGAGGCCGTCGAGTCTGGGAAGCTACCGCGCGAGCAGGTCCAGGCCTCCGTCGAGCGCGTACTCGCGGTCAAAGAAAAGTACTCGCTTCGTGAGTCCGGTGCACGTTAGATTGCAAGGTCTGCAGTTGGGGTAGAATGTCCCCAACCACCGGGGTGGAGATCAAGAAAAGTGAATAAGTAGGACGCCGGGTATGTCCCCAGGCGACTGGAAGGAGGCGGTGATGGCCGAAGTCACGATGGAGAACGTGACTAAGATTTATGGCGAGGACGTGGTCGCCGTAAGGGACATGAACTTGGACATCCCCGACGGCGAGTTCGTCGTCTTCGTCGGGCCTTCAGGGTGCGGGAAGTCCACGGCTCTGCGCATGATCGCCGGCCTCGAGGACATCTCGCGTGGCAAGGTCTTCATCGGGGACGAGGTCGTCAACGACAAGCCTCCGCGCGAGCGCGACATCGCCATGGTATTCCAGAACTACGCCCTCTACCCGCACATGAACGTGCGCGAGAACATGGGCTTCGCCCTCAAGCTCAGGAAGATAGACAAATCGGAGATCGACCGCAGGGTAGAGGAGGCGGCCAGGATCCTCTCCATCGAGCGCTTCCTGGACCGCAAGCCGAAGGCCCTCTCCGGCGGCCAGAGGCAGCGGGTGGCCCTGGGACGCGCCATAGTCCGCGAGCCAAAGGCCTTCCTCATGGACGAGCCCCTCTCTAACCTCGACGCCAAGCTCAGGGTGCAGATGCGCACGGAGATAGCCAAGCTGCACAACCGCATCGGGGTCACGACCATCTACGTCACCCACGATCAGACCGAGGCGATGACGATGGCGGACCGGATCGTGGTCCTCAAGGACGGCCTCGTCCAGCAGATAGATTCCCCGCAGCGGATGTATGACCAACCCGAGAACGTGTTCGTGGCGGGCTTTATAGGCAGTCCCGCGATGAACTTCATCCAGGCGCACCTCGAGAAGGAGAATGGCGCCTACGCCGTAGTCTTCGGGAGTACCCGCTTGCACCTGAGCCGCGAAGAGATCGGCAAGGCCAAGGAGCGGGGGCACGACCCGGAGCAGTACGCCAACAAAGAGGTGGCTCTGGGCATCCGGCCCGAGCACATGGAAGATGCCGGGGTCGAGGAGGCCACTGCCATGGCCGAGGCCGAGGGTTCGAATGTCGTGGAGGTCGAAGCACAGGTCATAGAGAGCATGGGGTCGGAGAAGTACGTCTACTTCGAGCCGCCCAGGGAGCAGGCCGCCCACCTGGAGAGCGTCGAGGAGATGACCGGCGACGCCGACAGGTCCGAGCAGGACATCGGCGGAGGGTCGGCCGAGGCCCCCGGCGGCAACCTGATGGTAGCGAGGGTATCGGCGGAGAGCACGGCGCGCGAGGGCGAGAAGATGCGCCTGGTCATCGACTCCAGCAAGATCCACCTCTTCGACCTGGAGACGGAAGAGGCGATCTTCTAGATAGATCGGGGCCGGCTAAGGCAACGGACAACTCTAGCTAGAAGGGAAGCGCGTGAAGGAGAGACGAAGAGCAGAGCCCGGGGTCTTGGCCGGACGGAGGATGAGCCGCAGGTCCTTCCTGAAGATGGGAAGCGCCGGGCTCGCTGGGGCCGCGCTCCTCGGGAGTGCGGCCTGCGGCGGCGGGGGCGGTCAGCAGGGGTCTGGTGAGATCACCGTGGGCTTCGGGCGTGAGACCTCCGGGGCGCTTGAGGACCTGATCAACAAATTCAACAAGGAGAACGAGAACGTCACCGTGACGTGGCGGCGCATGCCCTCGAGCACGAGCCAGTACTTCGACCAGCTCCGCACGGAGTTCCAGGCCCAGAGCGCGGATCTCACCCTGATCGGGGGCGACGTGATCTGGCCGGCGCAGTTCGCCGCCAACGGCTACATCGTAGATCTCTCGGACCGCTTCACCGAGGAGATGCGCAGCAAGTTCCTCGAAGGACCCGTACTGTCGAACACCTACGATGACAAGGTCTGGGGCGTTCCGTGGTTCACCGACGCCGGGCTGCTCTACTACCGTGCGGACCTCCTGGAGAAGAGCGGCTACTCCGAGCCGCCGCAGACGTGGGAGGAGCTCCAGGAGATGGCCCAGCAGGTCATGCAGGACCAGAACGTCAAGTTCGGCTTCATCTTCCAGGGCGCCGAGTACGAGGGCGGGGTCGTCGACGGCCTCGAGTACATAAACAGCTACGGCGGAGAGGTACTGGATCCTAACGACGCCTCCCAGGTTATCATAGACAGCCCGAACTCCGTCGAGGGGCTCGCTATGGAGCGCAGCATGATCGAAAGCGGCGTCGCGCCGCAGGCCGTCTCCACGTACGCAGAGCCGGAGACAGAAGCCCCTTTCCTCGGGGGTGACGCGGTCTTCGCTCGCAACTGGCCCTACATGTACTCCCTGGCCGGCACGGGCGACTTCATAGGCCAGGACCAGATCGCCATCGCGCCGCTCCCCGCGGGCTCGGCCGGGAGCGTCAGCGGCCTCGGGGGCTGGAACTTCTTTATCAACGCCTTCGCGCCCGAGGAATCCCAGAATGCCGCCTGGGAGTTCGTGCAGTACATGGTCGCCGAGAAGCAGCAGAAGGAGTTCGCGATCAAGGGCTCGTACCTGCCCACCTTGAAGTCGCTCTACGACGATCCGGAGGTCAAGAACAGCGTGCCGACGGTCAGGCTTGCCCCGGAGGCCCTGGCGAATACCGTCCCACGCCCGGTCTCGCCGGTCTACTCGGACATGTCCCTGGAGATGGCCGAGCAGTTCAACGCCTCTCTCAAGGGCGACGCCTCTCCCGAAGAGGCCATAGGTACACTCCAGGAACAGCTGCAGAGCATAGCCGAGCAGGCACCCAGCTAGCGATAAAGGTGGACGGCGGCAGGTCTCGACCCGCCACCGGTATCCAACAGAAAAGAGGTGAGGCGTGACGACCGCAAGCACAGAGAAGAAGCGGCGGGGCGGCCTTCTCAAGCAGGAGTTCGGTAACCCCGAACGACGCACGGCCTACTACATGGTCTTACCGGCCCTGTTCATAATCCTCGTCGTGGCCTTCTTCCCCATACTGCAGGCCGTAAACCTGAGCCTGCGCCAGGCGACCGTCGCCGTCACGGGGCCCTTTGTCGGGTTCGAGAACTAC
>JARDZQ010000374.1 GCA_029240775.1 Rubrobacteraceae bacterium
TCTTCGACGGTTATCGCGTTGCCGACGACCGAGGTCGCGAAGCCGCACTGCGGGCTGAGGGCCAGCCGCTCGAGCGGCACGAAGGCCGAGGCCTCGCGGATGCGGGCTTCGAGCTCTTCCGCCCTTTCGCGCCTGCCCGTCTTCGTGGTGACGAGGCCGAGGACGGCGATCTTACCCTCCGGTACGTGCGCCAGGGGCTCGAAGCCGCCGCTACGCTCGTCGTCGTACTCGAGCATCAGCCTCCCGGCGCGGATACCGCCGAAGATGCGCTGTGCCAACGGCTCGTAGGAGCCCGAGACGAGCCAGCGGCTCCCCTGGTTGCCGCGGCACAGGTGGAAGGCGAAGGTGACGCCGGGGTGGTCCCCGATGACGTAGTTGTCGAACTCTACGCCGCGGGTCATCCAGCGGTCGAGGTCCCAGCCCCGGCCCTCGTAGAACTCGCGCGTCTTCTCCTCGAGGAGCAGCGGGTAGTGCGGTGCGTCGAGTTGGATGTAGGTGGCCCCAAGCCTCACCAGCTCCTCGACCTCTTCGCGCAGTATCTCCGCCACGTCCTCCAGGAAATCGTCGAGGGTGGGATAGGCCTCCCTGGAGAGCTCCGGCGACCAGAGGTTGGCGTAGAGGCTCGGGCTCGGCAGCGTCACCTTGATGGTGCGCGCCGTGCGGGCGCGCGCGTAGACGTACTCCTCCGCCGAGAGGAAGCGTCTGCGACGTAGCTTGCCGACCACTCCGAGCGACGGGGGGCGTTCTATCTTCCTGTCGCCCACCACCGCATCACCGTGCCAGTCCCCCCACAGCCACGCGTCTATGGTGTGCTCCCCGAAGCCCTCGACGGCGTCTACCATCTGGCTCTGGAACGACTCGCGGCGCATCTCGCCGTCGGTCACGACAGGGAGCCCGGCTCGCTCCTGGAGCGAGATCGCCCAGTCCACGGCCCTATCCTCGATACGCTTGAACTCGGGGATGGAGATGGTGCCCTCGGCAAAGCGGCGACGGGCTTCGAGAAGCTCCGGCGGGCGCAAGAGGCTCCCGACGACGTCCGACCGGGCGGTGATCATCCGAGAAGCTCGTAGTCTCGCGCCGAAACGACGGAGAGCACGGAGCCATCATGCCTGGTGAAGCCGTCCTCATCCAGGAAGAAGATGTGCGTGGCCGGCACACTCATGTCCCCAGAGTGGACCTCGCCCCACTCGAGCCAGACCTCTCGCTCGTCGTCGGTCTCGTCAGCGAAGACGCCGAGGGCCCTATCTTGACCGCTGCTGATGACGACCGCGTCGTCGCGGTGCTCTGTTCGGATCTCTTGAAGCGCCTCTTTGAGGTTCATCTTTGCCCCCTCGCAGTATGTTCGGCGCGGGCGGCTTTCTCGCGGGTCGCGACTACAGGTTGCGGGCGATGGCTTCGAGGTGCTCGACCATCGCCAACTGCGCCGCCGCCTCGTCGTGGCGCAAAACGGCCTTGAGGATGCGCCGGTTGCCTTCAAGGGAGATCTCCGACCGCTCGACAGACCGGAACAACCGAGCCTGCGAGTCCTCGAGCAGCCCGTCGATGACCTCCATGACGCGCTCGACGACCGTATTGTGCGTGGCACTGGCCAGGAGGTCGTGGAACTCGGCATCCTCTTCCGCGCCGGAGAGGCCTTTCGCCACGCGCTCTTCCTGCCGGCGTATGATGTCTTCGAGTCGTTGCAGGTCCTCCGGTGTGGCGCGGGCGGCGGCCACCCGCGCTATTTGTGGCTCGAAGAAGAGCCTCGCGTCCATGAGCTCCTCGCGAAGAGGAGCCATGCCGTTGAGCACGCTGGCGATCGGGGCCACAAGGTGCTCGACCGTGACCTCCCGGACGTAGTTGCCCCCGCCATGACGGCTCTCGACGAGACCAGATACCTCGAGCTGGCGAATGGCCTCCCGTATCACGGCGCGGCCCACCTTGAACTGCTCGGCGAGCCTCCGCTCCGATGGCAGTGCCTGGCCGGGACCCAGCTCTCCGCTGGCTATGAGGTCCCGGATCCTCGCCGCCACCTCCTCATAGAGCTTGACGCGCCTGATCGGTACTATCGTGGGCTTCGTAGCATCCGTGTCAGTCGGCTCCATGCCGCCAGTTTATAACACCTTTGTGGCGTAGCCTACCCACCCAGACGCGATCGGCCCCCCCGATCTGCGGGAGGGGGCCGAAGCCGGCGGATCATACTCGCCTTACTTGTAGTGCTTCCGGTCGGTGAGCCGCGGACCGCCGCCCCTCGCAGGAGAGCCCTTGCCCATCATGCGGAAAGGCTGCGCGCTCGGCGCTACTGCATTTACCAGCTTCCTCAGCATTACCATCCAGCCCTCCCGATCGGCTCGTTCTTGGTGAAAATGGTCTTTAGCGTTCCCATGCTCATAACCACCCTCCGCTTATTGGTATGACCTCTTAATCGGACCCGATTATAACGATCATGTAGCAAAGATAAAGCAAGCGTGTATCAAGAACTGAGAAAACTATCACAAAGTGGCGTTGTATTGCGGAGCGCGCCGCGCCCTTTGCAGGAGTAACGTTCCGCTTGACACCAATTATCCCCCTGTGTATTCTGGTATGACCTGTCTATTGGGAAAGGCAGAGAAGGGGCGGTGAAGAGGATCAGTGACAGAGGGTCATTCCGCGTCGGCGTTCGCTTCTTAGGCTTTCCTGGGGCACATTCGGAGGGCCCCCTGAGGGTTTCCTGTATGGTGATGCGTGAATCTTAGGGAGACCTTGCTTGCGCCGTTAGGGTTACCCAGGAGCATCAGGGACGATCGCTGGCGCGTCGAGCACTGACCGATCGGGGACGAAAGGAGGGCTTGGTGGACACGGGAACTACCGAACAGGTACAGGAAGAGAGAGTATGGCACGCGGGTCGTGAGGAGCCTATGCCGATCAGGGAGCTACCGGAGGCTCCGGCTTCGTTGCATATCCTCGGTCCCGGCATGCTTCTGGCGGCGCTAGGGGTAGGCTTAGGCGAGACGTATCTGTGGCCGCGGCTCGTTATCCTCTTCGGGCCGGATATCCGCTGGCTCTTCTTCATCGGCGTCACCCTACAGGCGGTCGTCATGCTAGAGATGGCCCGCTGGGCTACGGCCACCGGCGAGAGCATCTTCTTCGGGGCGTCCCGTCTGTGGCGGCCCATAATGTGGCTGTTCTTCGCCATAGCCATACTGGTCTACATCTGGCCGGGTCACGTAGCGCTCGGGGCGCAGGCGTTCGAGAGCGTGGCTGTTCTTCGCCATAGCCATATTGGTCTACATCTGGCCGGGCCACGTGGCGCTCGGGGCCCAGGCGTTCGAGAGCTTGACGGGGATCACCTGGTATGTTCCGGCCATAATTGGACTTATCCTCATCGGCGTCATAATCTCTATGGCGAAGATCGTCTACAACGTTGTCGAGATGATCTTGACGACTCTCATCGGCGTCCTCGTGATCGGCTCCGCGATCGTCGCGGCGCTGGTGGGTAACCTGGCGTTCGTGTGGACTACTATCACGGGTCTGTTCGCCTTCGGATACGTGCCGGAGGGCGTGCTGACCGGTCCCAGGGCCGCAACGCTCTTCCCGCTCATCGTGGGGGCCCTCGCCTTCGCCGGTCCTTCGGGGATGCAGCAGATGTGGTACACGCTCTGGCTGCGCGACAAAGGCGCTGGCATGGGGACCTACATCCCCAAGATCAGGGGCTTGACCCACCTCGAGGAAGAGGAGTCTATACCCTCCCGAGGCTTCATGTTCGACACGGAAGATTCGCAGAACATGCGGCGCTGGAAGGGGTGGCGGCGCTGGGTGCACT
>JARDZQ010000375.1 GCA_029240775.1 Rubrobacteraceae bacterium
CGGCTCGGCATCTTCGGCGAGCGCCACCTCCACGTCCGGCTCGATCCCGGTCTCCCGGATAAAGTCACCATCGGGGGTGAGCCACTCGGCGACGCCGAGCAGTATCGCCGAGCCGTCTCTCAGGACGAACTCCGAGAGCACCGTCCCCGTGCCGAAGGTGGTCTCCCCCATCACGGTCGCCCTCTCGTTGTCCCTCAAAGCGCCGGCCAGGATCTCCGCGCTCGACGCCGTACCCTCGTTCACGAGGACGGCCATCGGGGCGTCGATGGGCTCTGTGCTGTCCTCGACCTCTACCTCCTCGCGCTCTCCGGAGGCGTCCTCGCGGACGTAGACGACGCTGCCCGCCTCCAGGAAGTTCCCGGACATCCGCACCGCCTGGTCCAGCCTCCCCCCCGGGTTGTCCCGCAGGTCCAAGACGAAGCGCCGGGCGCCGGCTGCCCGCGCCTCCTCAAAGGCCTGCGCGAGCTTCTCCGCGCTGGTGTCCGAGAACGAGGCAAGGCGCACGAATGCCACGTCACTCGAAGGGATCATCGTCCACGAGGCTACGGGGGACTCGATCTCGGCTCGCTCCAGGTCGAACTCGCGTTCCTCGCCGCCGCGCAAAACGGTGAGCTCGACGCGCGTGCCCTCTGGTCCCCTTACCTTCTCGGCCACCTGCGCCACCTCCTCGCCGCGCACGCTCTCGCCGTCTACGGCGACCACCACGTCGCCGGCCTCGATCCCCGCCCTCTCTGCGGGAGACCCCTCTATCGGGGCGGCGACGACCACCTCGCCGGCCTCCTCTTCGAGCTGGATCCCGATCCCAACGTACGTCCCGGAGAGACCCTCGCGGTTCTGCTCGCGCTCCTCGGGGGTGAGAAAGCGCGTGTGCCCCTCATCCCCCAGAGTGTCGAGCATCCCCTCTATGGCGCCGTAGGTCTGCTTCTTGGAGTCGATGGCTTCCTGGTCCACGTAGTCTTCGCGGACGGTGTCCAGTGCCTCCGCGTACAGCGTGAGGCTCTCGCGGTCCTGCTCCTCGAGGGCCGCAGGGCTCTGCGACCGGCCGTACGCGTAAGCCCCCAGCGCCGTCGCCAGCAGCAACACCACGACCAGGAGTACCCACGTGACAACGCGACGTCGCTCATATCTCTTTGCCGTGCTCTTCCACACGCCGAGATTGTACTATTTCAGCATTTCGGCACGCTCCGGCTGACGCCTCCGCTGTCAGCACGCTTCGGGCCCTTGTAAGGCCCTCGCTTTCAGCTTTTCCTCGCGCTGGCAAGCTGAAAGCCGTCTGGCGAAGCCTAAGGCGGCGGGTTGACAAGGCGCTGGCGAAGCCGGAGCGTGCTGAAAGGCGCGAAGCGCCGTGCTTTATGTGGACTCGCCGGCCCTGTAGGGCGTGGTCGCGGCGGGCTCCTCTATGGGCTGGCCCCCCTCGACCGGAAAGTAGCACGCGGCGCGGTGGGCGCTGGCTGCGTCGTCGGCTTCGCCGTCGGCTTCGCCGTCTGGCCTGCCGTCTTGCGGGATGAGGCCCGGCTCGTGCTCCACGCAGTACTCTTGCGCGCGCGGGCAGCGGGTGTGGAATGAGCATCCCTGCGGCGGGTTCGCAGGCGATGGTACGTCGCCTGCGAGCACTATGCGGCGCCGCTGGCGCTCCTTCTCGGGGTCGGGGAACGGGATCGCCGAGAGGAGCGAGACGGTGTAGGGATGGCGCGGCTCGCCGTAGAGCCTCCTGCGGTCGGCAATTTCCACGATCTTGCCAAGATACATCACCGCCACCCTGTCGGAGATGTGCTTGACCACCGAGAGGTCGTGGGCGATGAAGACGTAGGTGAGGTCGAAGTCCCGCTGCAAATCCTGCAGCAAGTTTATGACCTGGGCCTGGATCGAGACGTCAAGGGCGCTCACGGGCTCGTCGCAGATGATGAGCTTCGGGTTCAGAGCTATAGCCCTCGCGACCCCGATCCTCTGCCGCTGGCCGCCGGAGAACTCGTGCGGGTAGCGGTTGTAGTGTTCTGGGGAGAGGCCCACCACCTCGAGAAGCTCCTGAACACGCTTCTTGCGGTTGCCCTCGATCTTGTGGGTCTTCAGGGGCTCGCCGACGATGCCGCCCACGGTCATGCGCGGGTTCAGGCTCGCGTAAGGGTCCTGGAAGACGATCTGCATGTTGCGCCTCACCCGCAGCATCTGCTTGCGGTCGTAGCCGAGGATGTTCTCGCCCTCGAAGATGACCTCGCCCTCGGTCGGCTCGAGGAGCCTCAGTATGAGGCGCGCGAGCGTGCTCTTGCCGCACCCCGACTCCCCCACGAGGCCCAGAGTCTCGCCGCGCCGGATCTGCATATTCACGCCATCCACGGCCTTTACGTGCCCGACGGTGCGCCTGAGAACGCCCGCCTTTATGGGGAAGTGCATCTTGAGGTTCTTCGTCTCCAGCAGGTAGTCGCCGGGGGAACCCTGACGACCGTTCGCTTCCCCGCTCAAGCGCTCGCGCTCCCTTCCAAGCCCAGCTCTTCGTCCACGCGCTGCTTGTGGGCCTCGATCTCATCGATGGAGAGTATGCACGCCGCGGTGTGATTGGGCTTCTTCTCCTCCAGGTCGGGGTCTATCTCGTGGCACTCGTCCTTCACGAAGGGGCAGCGAGGGTTGAAGTTACAGCCCTCGGGGAGAAAGATCAGGGACGGAGGCGTGCCCCGGATCGGCAGGAGCCTCACCTCACCCGCCATGTCCAGGCGCGGCAACGACCTGAGCAACGACCACGAGTAGGGCATTAGGGGGTCGTAGAACACCTCGTCTGTAGTGCCCTGCTCCACCGCGCGCCCGGCGTACATCACCATCACCTTGTCCGCGAGCTGGGCGACGACCCCGAGGTCGTGCGAGATCATGATTATTGCGGTGCCGTACTTCTCCTGCAGGTCCACCATCAGCTCCAGGATCTGGGCCTGGATGGTGACGTCGAGCGCCGTCGTGGGCTCGTCTGCTATGAGGACCTTCGGGTTGCACGAGAGCGCCATCGCGATCATGGCCCGCTGGCGCATCCCGCCGGAGAACTGGTGCGGATAGTCCTTCACCATCCGCTCGGGGTTGGCGATACCGACGTCGCGCAGGACCTGCACGGTCTTCTCCTGCGCCTCGCTCTTGGAGACGTTCTGGTGAATGCGGATGGCTTCCCGGATTTGGTTCCCCACCGTGAAGACAGGGTTGAGGCTCGTCATCGGGTCCTGGAAGATCAT
>JARDZQ010000376.1 GCA_029240775.1 Rubrobacteraceae bacterium
AGGCGCGCAGCGAGAGCGACCGTATCATCCGCGGCGCCCAGGACGAGGCGGAGAAGATCACCTCCGAGGAGGAGATCCTCAAGAGGGCCGAAAAGCGCAGCACGGAGATCATGGAGGACGCCCGCCGCCGCGAGCGTGAGATACGCTTGGGTGCCGAGGACTACGCGGACGAGGTGCTGGCGAACCTGGAGGATAACCTGGGCAAGCTCCTCGAGGCGGTCCAGCGCGGCCGCAACAAGCTGCAGGGCGTCCCGGAAGAGTAACCGATGAGATCCCTGATCCCTCTCAGGCGCCCCGGCGCCGAAGTCGGGGCGCGGCACGATGCGCACGAGTCCTTCGAGGTCGAACCGTTCGACCTCTACGGGCGCCACCACGAGGTCACCGAGGCCGAGGCCGACGTCGCGGTGACCCGTCTCTCGGAGGGCCTGCACCTTGACCTCACGGTCCGCGTAACGGTGCAAACGACGTGCGACCGCACGCTGGAACCCACCGATCTGCGCTTGGAGTTGGGCGAGTCGGAGTTTCTGCCGGGTCCGAACAACAGGGAGCTCTCGATAGAGAACTGGACACTGGACCTGGCGGACTACACCCGGCGCGCCCTGCCGAGCGAGGTCCCGATGCAGGTGTTCCGTCCAGGGACGGAGCCCGTGGAGCCCTCCGGAACAGAAGACGAGATCGACCCTCGGTGGCGGGGCCTCGGCGGGCTCTTCGCCTCTAAATTCTAGGACCCGACGAACAGTAGGAGGTAATCATCATGGCAGTACCGAAGAAGAAGACCTCGCACGCGCGCAGGAACCAGCGCAGGGCACACCAGGCGATGGGGCAGCCGAACCTGGTGGCCTGCCCGAACTGCGGCGAGCCGCACAGGCCGCACCGCGTGTGTCCTAACTGTGGCTTCTACAAGGGCCGCACCGCCGTAGCCGTCGAAGTAACCGAGTAGCTCCCAGAGTCCACCGGCCCCGGATGCGGATCGCGGTAGACGCACTCGGCGGGGACAGGGCGCCGCGCGAGATCGTCGCCGGAGCACTCGCCGCTGCAGTGCGGTTACCGCGAGACGAGGTCTTTCTCGTGGGAGACCCAACGCTCGTCGAGCCCGAGGTAGATCCGGACGGTCCACCGAACCTCTCGCTGCGCGAGGCGGGCGGCCCGGTCGGGATGGGCGAGGAGCCTGCCTCGGCGCTTAGAGCCCGGCCGGACGCGAGCGTCGCCGTCGCCGCCGAGATGGTACGCGAGGGCGAAGCCGACGCCCTGTTCTCCGCGGGGAACACGGGGGCGACGGTGGCAGCGGCGTTGCTCAGGGTCGGGCGCCTCCAGGGCTGCCGCAGGCCCGCCATCGCGACCGTCCTGCCGCTCACGTCTCCGGTCCTCCTGCTCGACGCGGGCGCGACCGTGATGTGCAGGCCGCAGGACCTGCTGAATTTCGCTATTCTTGGTGGCGTGTTCGCTAGACGGTACTTCGATCTCGAGGGGGAGGCTCGCGTCGGCCTGATCAACGTCGGCGAGGAGCCGGGGAAGGGTAACGACCTGTCCAGGGAGGCTCATTATCTACTGAGCGAGTCGCCCGGCGTACGCTTCGTGGGCAATGTCGAGGGGCGGGAGATCGGCTCCGGGGTCGCCGACGTGCTCGTCACCGACGGCTTCACCGGCAACGTCGTCCTCAAGACCGCCGAGGGGGTGGCGCGCGAGATCCTCGCGATGCTCCGCTCGGCGATGGCCGGTGGCCCCATAAGCAAGCTCGCCGCCGGGATACTGCGCCCCAGGCTGCGCGGCGTCCGTGACCGGGTAGACCCAGAGAACTACGGGGGCTCTTTCCTCCTCGGCGTCCGGGGGTCGGTCGTGATCGGGCACGGCAACTCGGGTGCCAGGGGCGTCGAGAATGCCCTTGTAGGGCTCTCTCGCACCGGTGCGGGTCTCGCGCAGACCCTGGAAGCGGCCCTCGCCGCAGCGCACGCTGCCGCTGGGAACGCGCCATGAACGATAGCCCCGCGAGCAAGATCGTCGGCGTTGGCCGCGCCCTGGGGAGCCGGGTCGTCTCCAACCGCGACTTCGAGGCCACCCTCGACACCACCGAAGAGTGGATCTCCTCGCGCACCGGGATCTCCGAGCGCCGCTTTGTCGGCGAGGACGAGAATTGCGCCACCCTGGCCATCGAAGCCTCCAGAGAGGCCCTCAAACACGCCGGGGCTACCGGAGAGTCGGTGGACCTGATCGTCTGCGCCACCTCGACCGCGCCGGAGTCGATGCCGTCCGTGGCTTGCCTGGTAGGCGAGGCGATAGGCGCCGCGGGCGTCGGCGCCTTCGACCTGGCGGCAGCCTGTACCGGTTTCTCCTACGCGGCCTCCGTCGCCGACGCCATGCTCTGCAGCGAGCGGGCGAGCCGGGTGCTCCTGATCGGGGCCGACGCCATGAGCACGATAGTGGACCAGACCGACCGCTCTACAGCCGTCCTCTTCGGCGACGGTGCGGGAGCGGTCCTCCTAGACAGAAGCGATGACCCCTCCGGCTTCGTGGACCACATACTCGGCGCCGACGGCCGGATGGCCCCCCTGGGACGAGCTGGCCACCCCGGCGACGAGCACAAGCTCTACCAGAACGGCCGCGAGGTCTTCAAGTTCGCCGTAAGAATACTCCCCGAGATGGTCGAGAAACTCCTCTCTCGCAACCATATCTCCCTCGACGATGTCCAGTACATCATCCCCCATCAGGCCAATGCACGCATAATACAAGCGGCGGCGAGGAAGATGGAGGTTCCGGACGAGAAGATCGTGGTGAATCTGGACCGCTTCGGGAACACTTCGGCGGCGAGCATCCCGCTCTCGTATCCTGACATATTCGACGGTCTGGAGTCGGGCAGGTACGTCATCACGGTGGGCTTTGGCTTCGGGCTGACGTGGGCGGCGAACCTGTACAGGATCTGAGCGATGGAGCGGGGGGAGATTCGGCGGGCCATTGTTTTCCCTGGGCAGGGGAGCGTGGGGGGTGAGATCTCCGGCGAGGTCCGCGAAGCTGTGCGGGCGCGCGTGGGGGATGCTGAGGTGCCGTACCAGGTCTCTGTCTTCGCGAGCTCCGTGGATCTCCTCTACAAGCTGCGCGAGGCGGGGGTAGAGCCGGATGTGGTTGCGGGGCACTCACTAGGCGAGTACGCCGCCGCGCACGCGGCGGGGGCTCTGGGGCTCGAGGACGCCGTGCGGCTCGTAGCGGAGAGGGA
>JARDZQ010000377.1 GCA_029240775.1 Rubrobacteraceae bacterium
AACCTACGAAGAATTGTACGGGAGGAACCTGTATCGAGACTCGGAGTAACTTCCAGGTAAACAGCGAATACCGGCCGACCGGCGACCAGCCGCAGGCCATAGAGAGGCTCGCCTCCGGCCTCGACGCCGGGATGCGGGCCCAGACCCTGCTCGGCGTCACCGGAAGCGGCAAGACCCACACGATGGCGCGCGTGATCGAGAAGGCAGGCCGTCCCGCGCTCGTCATCGCGCACAACAAGACGCTCGCAGCCCAGCTCGCGAGCGAGTTCTCCGAATTCTTCCCGAACAACGCCGTCGAGTACTTCGTCTCCTACTACGACTACTACCAGCCCGAGGCCTATGTGCCGCGGACCGACACCTTCATCGAGAAGGACGCCCAGATCAACGAGGACATAGACCGCCTCAGGCACTCCACGACGAGCTCCCTCTTCACGCGGCGCGACGTCATAGTGGTGGCGAGCGTCTCGGCGATCTACGGCCTCGGTAGCCCCGAGGAGTACCGCAAGAGGATGGTCCTCCTTGAGAAGGGCGGCTTCTACGACCTCGACGACGTCTTGCGCGACCTCGTCCACATCCAGTACACGAGAAACGACTTCCAGCTCGCCCGCGGCACCTTCAGGGTGCGCGGTGACGTGCTCGAGGTCCACCCCGCTTACCAGGATACGATCTATCGCATCTCGCTCTTCGGCGACGAGGTCGAGAACATGGTCGAGGTAGACCCGTTGACGGGCGAGATCCTGCGCGAGCTGGACACTCTAACCGTCTACCCGGCGACCCATTTCGTCACCGACGAGGACCGGCTTGCGGTCGCCATCAGGAACATAGAGGCCGAGCTCGAGGAGCGCTCCGCCGAGCTGGAAGGCGAGGGCAAGGTCCTCGAAGCGTACCGGCTCAGGCAGCGAACCCGGTACGACCTCGAGATGATGCGCGAGGTCGGCTACTGCTCCGGCATCGAGAACTACTCGCGCCACCTCGACGGGAGGCCCGCGGGCTCGACGCCGTACACGCTGCTCGACTACTTCCCCGACGACTATCTCACCTTCGTGGACGAGTCGCACATCACGCTGCCGCAGGTGCGGGGGATGTACAACGGCGACCGTAGCCGCAAGACAACGCTTGTCGAGTTCGGCTTCAGGCTCCCGAGCGCTCTGGACAACAGGCCGCTCATGTGGGACGAGTTCCTGCTCAAGACCAACCAGATGGTCTTCGTCTCGGCGACGCCGGGCCCCTACGAGCTGGAGAACTCAGAGCAGATAGTCGAGCAGATCATCCGCCCCACCGGTCTCGTGGACCCGGAGGTCGAGGTGAGGCCTACCACGAACCAGATCGACGACCTCCTCAACGAGGTGGCCAAGCGCGTCGAGCACGAAGAGCGGGTCCTCATCACCACCCTCACCATAAAGATGGCCGAGGACCTCACAGACTACCTCCTGGAGCACGGCGTCAAGGCGCGCTACATGCACGCCAACATCGAGACGCTGGATCGCATCCAGATCATCCGCGGTCTCCGGACCGGCGAGTTCGACGTGCTCGTCGGCATAAACCTTCTGCGCGAGGGCCTGGACCTGCCGGAGGTAACCCTCGTCGCCATATTGGACGCGGACAAGGAGGGCTTCCTGCGCGGGGAGCGGGCGCTCATACAGACCATCGGGCGCGCCGCCAGGAACGTCAACGGGCGGGTCATCATGTACGCCGACAGGGAGACCGAGGCGATGCGGGTTGCCATCGGCGAGACGAACCGGCGGCGTGAGATCCAGGTAGCGTACAACGCACGCAACGGCATAGAGCCGCGCACCATAGTCAAGGGCGTCTCGGATATCCTGATCGCCGCCGAAGCGAAGGGCCTCTACAAGTCTCAACGCCAGAAGGCCGCCCGCGACGCACCGCGCGACCCCGACGAGCTCCGGACCCTCATAGCGGACCTCGAGGCCGAGATGCTCGAAGCCGCCGAGGAGCTCAAGTTCGAGTACGCCGCCAAGCTGAGGGACGAGATAAAGGATCTGGAGAGGCAGCTACAGGAGGTAGCTTCCTAAGCAGCGCGGACCTGCCGCCACTCGTGTGGCGGCATTGTCGTTGTTGTCCAGGCTGGTCCCGTAAAGCAGGGGGAGTAGCACGTGGATAACGATGGAACGCACGCCTTTGCACAAAGGCTGATGGGGGACAGCAACCGCGCCCACCCGGGCGCAGGGCACACGGACTTCGCGTCGGCGCTCTGCGCGAGATCGGCTTCGACGGCTACCTGGCCATGGAGTGCGCCGTCAGGGGCCACGCGGAGACGGTGCTGCCGCAGGTCACGCGGCGCCTGCGGTCTTTGATGACCTGAGATCGGTTCTCGGGGACCGAGCATAACGAGGAGGGAGGCCATGAAGGTAGGGGTTTTCACGGTGCTTCTGGCGGACCGGCCGCTCGCGGAAGCGCTCGATTACGTCAGGGAAGCCGGCTGCGAGGCCGTGGAGATAGGCACCGGGGGCTATCCCGGTGACGCCCACTGCAAGCCGAAGGAGCTCCTGGGTGACGCCGGAGCCCTGGATGGGTTCCGGCAGACCATAGAGAGCAGGGACCTGGAGATTAGTGCCCTCTCGTGCCACGGTAACCCGCTCCACCCCGACGAGGAGCTTGCCAGAGAGCACGACGAGCTGTTCCGCGACACGGTGCGGCTCGCCGCCGAGCTCGGCGTCGGTCGGGTCATAACCTTCTCCGGCTGCCCCGGCGACTCGGAGGGCTCCAGGCGCCCCAACTGGGTCACGTGCCCCTGGCCACCTGACTTCCTCGAGGTCCTGAAGTGGCAGTGGAACGAGAAGGTCGGGCCCTACTGGCGGGACGCCGCCTCCTTCGCGCGGGAGCACGGCGTCAGGGTCGCCATCGAGCTTCATCCCGGCTTCGTCGCCTACAACACCGACTCGTTCTGGCGCCTCAGGGAGATCGGGGGCGAGACCATCGGGGTGAACTTCGATCCCTCGCACCTCTTCTGGCAGCAGATGGACCCGCTGGTCTGCGTCAGGGAGCTCAGGGACGCCATCTTCCATGTCCACGCCAAGGACACCTGGGTGGACGCGCAGAACGTAAGAAGAAACGGGGTACTCGACACGAAGTCGTACACCGACGAGGTGAACCGGTCCTGGATCTTCCGCACCGTCGGCTACGGACACGGCCCGGAGTTCTGGCGGGCCCTCGTTAGCGAGCTCAGGCTCGCCGGGTACGACGGC
>JARDZQ010000378.1 GCA_029240775.1 Rubrobacteraceae bacterium
TCCGGGTGCCAAGCTGCGCGTCCTCGACGACGCAGGGCACCTGGTGTTCATCGAGCGGTACGCCGACGTCAACAGGGAGGTCGTCACCTTCCTCAAGCCGCGCGAGTCGCGTGAGCGGCGCGGGACGCCTCGCGAGCAGGCGCGGCCGCTCGGGAGGGCATCACGGGCCGTGCGCCGTCTCATCGAGGGAGCGAGGGCCAGGGTCTCCTGACCCACCGGTCATGCTAGGAAAAGAGGCGAAACGGGTACACTGTGAAGCAGAGCGCGAGAAGTCTGAGCAACCGAGGAGTGTGTCATGACCGAAGGCAGAGCTGGCAACGGTGGCGAGAGGGGAGAAGCAGCCGCGCCCATGGCACCCTTCGAGATGTGGACCAAGTGGCTCAGGAGCAACATGGGCGAGGTTACGGTACCCCCCGGAGCCAGCGTCCCCTGGCTCGCGACGCCAGGGGTCCCGGCCAGCGAGGCGGCCGACGCTCTGCCCGAGGGGGCCATAAGAAACGACCAGCTGCTCCAGACCATGGAGCAGCTGTGGGATGCCAACCCCCTGCGCAACGTGCTCCCCATTAGCTGGGGTGAGATCGCACGCGCCTTGCAGACGCTGTGGGTGCGCGAGCTGAGGGACCCCGCGCGCGCGACGCAGCGTGCCGTTGAGTACAACCAGCGCCTCTTCGAGACCACGATGGAGGTGTGGAGCGACGCGACGGCCCGTTTCTGGGGTCTGCCGCGGGAGGAGAAGGAAGAGGAAGGGCGGCCGGACAAGCGCTTCTCGGAGCCCGAGTGGGAGAACAACCCCTTCTACCAGACGCTCAAGGAGTCGTACCTGCTCGCCTCCGAGTACCTCATGAACGAGGCCGCGGAGACAGATGGCTACGACGACGAGGAGGAGCGGCGCCTCAGGTTCCACCTCAGGCAGTTCGTGGACGCTATGGCGCCGGTCAACTTCCTGCTCACCAACCCTGCGGCGCTGCGGCGCATCGCCGAGACCGGGGGGACGAGCCTCGCCGAGGGGACACGCAACCTCCTCTCGGACCTCAAAGAGGGGCGCCTCAGCATGACCGACACGACGGCCTTCGAGCTCGGCGAGAACATCGCCGTCACGCCGGGCAAGGTCGTGTACCGCAACGAGCTCATCGAGCTCATCCAGTACGAGCCACAGACAGAGAAAGTCTACGAGACCCCGATACTCTTTATCCCGCCCTGGATCAACCGCTACTACATCCTCGACCTCACCCCCGAGAAGAGCATGGTCCGCTACCTCGTCGACGAGGGCTTCACGGTCTTCATGATCTCCTGGAAGAATCCCGACGCCTCGATGAGCGAGACCAAGTTCGAGGACTACATGACAGAGGGTCTCTTGGCCGCCGCCGAGGTCGTTAGAGGGATAACGGGCTCGGATAAGGTAAACCCGGTCGGCTACTGCGTCGGCGGGACGCTGCTGGCGATAGCACTCGCCTGGCTCACCGCAGGTGGGGACGAGAACCCCTTCAAAGCCTCGACCTTCATGGTCGCCTTGCAGGACTTCACCGACGTCGGGGACACCGCGGTGTTCATAGACGAGCCGCAGGTCGAGTTCATGGAGCAGTCCATGATGGAGCGCGGCTACCTCGACAACCGCAAGATGGCCAACATGTTCAACCTCCTTCGCTCGAGCGAGCTCATCTGGTCCAACGTCATCAACAATTATTTGCTCGGCCAGAAGCCCCCCGCCTTCGACCTCCTCTACTGGAACGCCGACGGCACGCGCATGGCGCGCGACGCCCACAGCTTCTACCTGAGGAACACCTATCTCGAGAACAACCTCATAAAGCCGGGCAAGGTCGAGATAAAGGGCCGTCCCGTAGACCTCGGCAAGATAGAGGGTGAGATCTACGCGGTCGGCGCCGAGAGAGACCACATCGTCCCGTGGTATTCGGCGTGGAAGATCGGGCAGCTCACCAGCGCCAGGACCCGCTTCTGCCTCGCCAACAGCGGCCACATAGCCGGCATGATCAACCCTCCGTCCAGGAGCAAGGGCAAACACTGGGTCAACGAGGGCGGCGACGCCGGAGAGGCGAAGACAGCCGAGGAGTGGCGCCAGAACGCCACCCAGCACGACGGCTCCTGGTGGGAGGACTGGGCGAAGTGGCTCGAGCCGCGCTCCGGCGAGAAGGTGGACCCACCGGGCGTGGGCAGCGAGGAGTACCCGCCCGTAGGGGACGCCCCGGGTACCTACGTCAGAGAGCGCTAGCGGAAGGGAGAAAGGAGAGAGGGGCGGGCCTCTTGGGGCCCGCCCCTCTTCGTTTGCGGAAGTAGTCCTTCAGAGCGGTCATCTTTTAGCCATCAGCAAATCCAGAGGAAGCTGAGAGCTGAAGCCGCAGGCTGGAGCGTGCTCTGACTAGCTGACGCTGACGGCGCCCGAGCGGGTCGCGAGCCAGCCGCTCACCTTGGGCCAGAGGCCCTGCTTGGCGCCGCGGCCGGTCATCAGGCCGACATGGCCGGCGTCGAGGACGAAGAACTCCTTGTCCTCGCTGCTTACGAGGTCCATGGTCGCCTCGGCCTGCGGGAGGGTGCAGATGTGGTCCTTCTTGCCCGCGATGTTCAGGAGCGGGACCTTGATGTTCGAGAGGTCCACGCGGCGGCCTCGCAGGTAGATCTCTCCCTTCACCAGCTTGTTGTCCTGGTAGAAGTCGATGATCCACTGCCTGAAGGCCGCGCCGGGGAAGGGCGGTCCGTCGTTGACCCACTTGTTCATGGCGAGCCACGTCTCCATCGGCTTCTCGTCGAAGATGCGCTCCCACATGCTCACGTACGTGCCGACGTAGTTGGTGACGGGTTTGAGCATCCGGTTGCCGGTGTCGATCATCTCGCCCGGGATATTGCCGAACGCGTCGGCGAGAAGCCCGGGGCTCAGGTACTTGGTGTCGGTGAAGAGCTTGTAGAGCCCGATCTCCTCGCGCGGGAAAGATACGGGGGTGGTGAGAAGGAGCAGGTTCTTGAGGTGCTCAGGAAACAGAGAAGCGTACATCGCGCTCATCGTCCCGCCCATGCAGTAGCCAAAGAGCGTGAACTCCTCTGAGCCCGAGATCCTCATCACCTTCTTGGCCGCCCGCGGCAAATAGTCAAGCACGTAGTGCTCGAAGGAGAGCTCTTTGTCCTCGTCTCCGGGGATGCCCCAGTCGAGCATGTAGACGTCAAAGCCCTCGCCCACGAGGTACTCGATG
>JARDZQ010000379.1 GCA_029240775.1 Rubrobacteraceae bacterium
ACTGCTCGGGATCGGTAGCCCCGAGAAGACCGCGGTCGAGCTCGCGAGCGAGGTCATCTCCGAGAACGGCGACTTGTTTGGACTCTACAACGTCAGCGTCCACGACCTCATGCAGACGCACGGGATAGGCGAGGCCAAGGCGTGCATCATCCTCGCTGCTGTCGAGTTCGGGAAGAGGTTAGGGCGGGTTCGCAACCCTGGACGCCCCGTGATATCATCCCCCGCGGACGTGGATGGGCTCTTGAGGGGGCGGATCGCCAATCTTGATCGGGAGAACTTCGTCGCCGTGCTCTTGAACACGAAAAACGAAGTAATAGGGTTCCCGACTATCTCGGTCGGCACGCTCTCGGCCTCTCTCGTCCATCCCCGGGAGGTCTTCAAGCCCGCCATCCGGGCGAGCGCGGCGAGCGTCGTGCTCGCGCACAACCACCCCAGCGGCAGGGTCGAGCCCAGCCGCGAGGACCACGAGGTGACAGAGAGGCTGGCGGGCGCCGCGGAGATTATCGGGATCGAGGTGCTCGACCACGTGATCCTGGGCGACGGGTACTTTAGTATGAAGGAGCACGGAATGCTCTAGGCGCGCGAAGCGCGATGGAGCTGGGAACTTGAGCAGGATGGGGCGCGTATGTTTGGAGGACTATTCGGCAGGGACGTTGCGATAGACTTGGGTACGGCGAACACGCTCGTGTTCGTCAAGGGGCACGGGATCGTGCTCTCTGAGCCCTCCGTCGTGGCCATCGACCAGAAGACCGAGAAGGTCGTGGCGGTGGGCTCCGCGGCCAAGAGGATGCTGGGCAGGACGCCGGGCAACATCGTGGCGCTGAGACCCCTCAAGGACGGCGTTATCGCCGACTTCGAGGTAACCGAGAAGATGCTCTCCTACTTTATCCGCAAGGTCCAGCCGCAGCGTCGCCTGTTCAGATCTCTGATCGGGCCGAGGGTGGTGGTGTGCGTGCCCTCGGGCGTCACGGGTGTGGAACTGAGGGCCGTCAAGGAGGCGACCGAGTCGGCCGGTGCGCGCCAAGCGTACACCATCGAGGAGCCTCTGGCGGCGGCCATAGGCGCCGGGCTACCCGTCAACGAGGCGCAGGGGTCCATGATCATAGACATCGGCGGCGGCACGAGCGAGGTCGCCGTGATCTCTTTGGGCGGCATCGTCACGAAGTCCTCGATCCGGATAGCCGGCGACGACATAGACGACGCCATCGCGACCTACATCCAGAAGGAGTACAAGCTGGCGGTGGGCACCCAGACCGCCGAGCAGCTCAAGATCGAGCTCGGCAGCGCCTTCAGGCTGGAAGAGGAGGAGTCGGCGGAGATAAGGGGTCGAGATCTCGTCACCGGGCTCCCCAAGACCATCGTGATTACCAGCGAGGAGGTGCGCGAGGCGATAGGCGTGCCCGTCGAGGCGATCATCGCCGCCGTGCGCGACACCCTGGACCGGACCCCGCCCGAGCTGGCCTCGGACATTATGGACCGGGGGATGGTCCTGGTTGGTGGCGGGGCGCTGCTCAGGCACCTGGACGAACGCCTGAGGCGCGAGACGGGCATCCCGGTTCACGTCGCCGACGACCCTCTGATGTGCGTGGCTATCGGCAGTGGCCGCTCCCTCGAGGAGATAGATTCGTACCGCGGCGCCCTATCCTCAGACTAGGCGCAGTGGGCCGGAGGAAATCCAGCGCAGCCGGCGGTCTCACGGCCCTCTTTATCCTGTGCGTGGCGAGCCTCGCGCTCTTTACCGTCTACGTGAAGGAGGGTAGCGGCGGGCCGCTGCACACGGTGCAGCTCGGCGCCGCAGAGGTCCTCAAGCCCGTGCGCGGCGTGGTAGCGTTCGTCGTCGAGCCCGTGCTGGAGGCGGGTGAGCGGGTCACGGGGGCCTTCGACAGGAGCGACGAGGAGGCGCTCCAGGAGAGGCTGCGCCAGACGCAGGGTCTCGCCGCCCAGGCCTCGCGCCTGGAGCGGGAGAACGCCCGTCTGCGCGAGCTCCTCAAGGGGGAGAGGTCCTTCTACGAGTACGGGCCGCTGGCCCGGGTCGTCGCGCCCGTGAGCGACCAGTTCACCAACAGGATCCAGATAGACGTAGGCTCCGAGGATGGAATAAAGCCCCAGATGCCCGTCGTCGTCGGTGAGAACACGCTGGTGGGGCGCACCACGAACGACGTCAGCCGCACGACCGCCCAGGTCATGCTCGTCACCGACCGGGAGTTCGCCGCTGGGGTCAGGATCATCCCGCCGGCGGAGTTCGATCCGGCCTCGGGCCAGCTGAGCCCCTCCGTCACCGACCCGAACGTCTCTTACGGCGAGGGTCTCCTGAGGACCAACCTGGAGGGATATTTCGGTGTCGAGTACGTCGACCTGAGCTCGCGCGCCGAGAAAGGCGACTACGTGGTCACGAGCGGGCGGGCGGGGAACAGGGAGCTCCTGTTCCCGCCGGGGCTCTTCGTGGGGACCATAGAGTCGGTAAGTTCGCAGGACATAGACCAGTACAAGAAGATAGTCGTCGAGCCATCCATGGACGCCGACGACCTCGAAGAGGTGCGGGTCATCACCGATTGGGGGCCCGGTGTCGGGGTCCCGGGTTAGGATGGAACAGCCCTCCGTCGTCCGCGCCGCTGCCGTAGTCGCGTTCGCCGCGTTACTTGAGGCCGTCCTCGGTCCCTACCTGACTCTGGGTTGGATCTCCCCGAAGCTCATGGTGCTCGGCGTGGTCTTCGCGGTCGCGCCGCTGCGGGACCTGCAGGCCGTCCTGCTCGGCTTCTTCGGCGGCGTGCTCTTCGATGCCCTGAGCGGCGCTCTGTTCGGTGTCGGCGCTCTGAGCGGCCTGATCGCCGGCATCCTCTCCGCGCGCGCCGGCGACGTGCGCCCCAAAGGCGCCGAGAGGCTGCTGCTCGCACAGGTCGTCGCCATCTCCGTCGTGGTCTACGACCTGACCTACCTGACGGCCCTCAACCTCGCCGGGCTCGCTGCCCCGGCCTTCGGCGAGTACGCCGTGGGAGGCGTGATCCCGGACGCCGCGCTGAACGCCCTCCTCGCCTACTTCGTCGGCGGGTGGTTGCTGCACATGGGCCGCGATAGGGGCTGGGAAGAGCGATGACGCTTACCCGCAAGGAAGCGAAGACTACCAGGGCCGCGAACCTGCCAAAGTGGAGGTCGCTCGACCCGGTCTTGCTCCTGGTCTCGCTGACGCTCTCGGCCTT
>JARDZQ010000380.1 GCA_029240775.1 Rubrobacteraceae bacterium
GCCGCACCACACCTTCACCTGGAAGGGTGAGGAGAGCGTCTCCGTGGGGCTCAAGGGCCATGTGCTAAACCCCGAGTACCCCGAGGAGTACTCGAACTGGCAGAAGGTCGAGCCGTCTGACCTTATAGACGCGGAGATCCTCAAGTCCGTCTCCGAGAAGGGCGTGGCCAACGCTGTCAAGTCGCTGGCCAAGAAGGCTGACCGGGTCGTCATCGCCACGGACTTCGACCGGGAGGGCGAGCTCATCGGGGTCGAGGCCCTCAGCCTCGTCTTCGAGGCGAACCCGAAGCTCATAGACCACGTCGAGCGTGCGCGCTTCTCCGCCCTGACCAAGGGCGAGGTGACGCGCGCCTTCGACGACCTCGTGGACGTCTCGAGGGAGCTCGCGGATGCGGGGGAGGCACGGCAGGATATAGACCTGATCTGGGGCGCCACCCTGACCCGCTGGGTCTCGCGGGCGACGAAGCGCTACGGGAGCGCCTTCCTCTCGGTGGGGCGCGTCCAGTCCCCGACCCTCGTCCTGATAGCCGAGCGCGAACGCGAGCGGCGCGCGTTCGTACCGGAGCCGTACTGGGAGATCGAAGCCACCCTGAAGGACGGCGGAGATCCCTTCTCGGTCCGCCACGCGCACGGACGCTTCAAGGAGGAGGCAAAGGCTCGCGAGGCTTATCTGAACCTGACGGACACCGCGACGGTGACGGAGGTCAGACAGAAGTCCGCCACGAGGCCGCCCCCGGCCCCGTTCAACACGACGGGCTTTCTGACGGCTGCGGCCTCTTTAGGCATCAGCCCTTCGAGGGCGTCCCGCATCGCCGAGGACCTGTACACCGACGGCTACATCTCCTACCCCAGGACGGACAACACCGTCTACCCGCGGTCGCTGGACCTGCGGGAGATCCTCGGCTACCTCAAGCCGGTCGAGGGGGCCAGTACTTACGCGGAGAAGCTCCTGGCTTCGGGCGAGCTCTCGCCCACCCGCGGCAAGCGGGAGACGACGGACCACCCCCCGATCTACCCGACCGGCTACGCCCCGAAGCAGGCGCTGCGCGACGACCAGTGGAAGATCTACCAGCTCGTCGTGAGGCGCTTCCTGGCTACTCTCAGCGGTCCGGCGAAGACGTTGCGCACCACGCTGCGCTTCGAGTCGGGCGGCGAGCCGCTCACGAGGAGTGGGACGGTCGTCACGGAAGAGGGCTGGCTCGGGGTCTACCACTACGGCCGCCGCGCCGACGATGAGCTCCCGCGGTTGAGCGAGGGCGACGAGGTCAGCGTCCTCGAGGCTGAGGTCCTCGGCAAGGAGACGCAGCCGCCGAGCAGGTATGGGCAGGGGCGCCTGATCACGGTCATGGAAGACCTCGGGCTCGGTACCAAGGCGACGCGCCCGAACATCATCCAGAACCTCTACGACCGCGGCTACGTCCACGACGACCCCCTGATCCCAACCGAGAAGGGGATGGCGGTCGCTCAGGCCCTCAAGGACTTCGCCTCGGAGATAGCGAGCCACGAGATGACCGCCGAGCTCGAGAGGAGCATGGACGCTATCTCTGAGGGCAAGATCTCCAAGGAGAACGTCGTGGATGAGTCGCGCGACGTCCTGCGCCGCGTCTACGAGAACCTGAGCGAGTCCGAGAAGGAGTTCGCGGATATGGTCTGGGACGGCATCCGCGGCGACGAAACTTTGGGCAAGTGCCCCGAGAGCGGCCACAACCTGATCGTCCGTCGCAACCGCAAGAGCGGCAAACGTTTCGTCGGCTGCGAGGGCTACCCGGAGTGCCGCGTGACGTACCCGCTTCCCCAGAAAGGTGCCATCATCCCGATGGGCACGCAGTGCGACGCCTGCGGCTCGCCGGAGATCAAGGTGCTTGGCGGCAAGCGTCCGTGGGTAACGTGCATCAATATGGACTGCCCGAAGAAGCAGGAGCAGCGCGAGGCCAAGGAGGGGGGTGAGCGTCTATCGCGAGAGGACGCACACGAACCGGTGAAGTCCACCACATAGAGGCCAGACTCGACCTCGACGACGACCTCCCCGGGCTCGAGCCCTCACCTCTCGTCCGCGCCGGCGGGTATCTCCTGCTGGCCCTGATCACGCTCGCCGTTTGCTATTCAGCCACACTATAGTTACGATAGATGAAGAAACGGTTAAAAGGTGAGTAGAGTTTGACCCCAGTAATAGGCGTAACGGCAACCTTGAAGCAGGACGTAGACGCGGTCGCGCAGCGGCCGCTGGGGCGGTTCGTACGGGCTGACCTGGACTACGTCGAGGGGGTAGCCGAGGCGGGGGGGATGCCGGTGGTGTTACCGCCGCTCGGGGACTCGCGGGCGGTCGAGGCGCTCCTCGACGGCCTGGACGGGTTACTATTGAGTGGGGGGAGCGACCTTGATCCCTCGTACTACGGCGAGAAGCCCGTTCCCGAGCTCGGCGATACCGTGCCCGAGCGTGACCGGTTCGAGATGAGGCTGCTGGGGTATGCGTTGCGGCGGGGGATGCCCGTCCTTGGCATCTGCCGGGGGCTTCAGGTTCTAAACGTAGCGCTCGGTGGGACGCTGTATCAGGACCTGCCTTCGCAGATGGATCACCCGGTACTGCTCGGCCACCGGCAGGAGACGCCCAAATGGGAGCCGACGCACGAGGTGAAGGTAGACGGCGGCTCGCAGGTCGCTGAGATCATGGCCTCCGACGAGTTGAAGGTCAACTCCTATCATCACCAGGCGGTCAAGGACCTGGCCTACGGTCTCGTCTCGGTCGCGCACGCCCCGGACGGGGTAGTGGAGGCGGTCGAGTGGGGGGACCTGTCGCAGCGGTGGCTGGTCGGGGTGCAGTGGCACGCCGAGGCGATGCGCGACGTTGGCGCCGAGCACCGCAACCTCTTCGAGGCCCACGTCTGTGCGGCGGAGCGACACGCGCTGTGCAGGGCAGCGGCCTGAGGGCGGAACGACGGCGCAGGCCTCGCGGGGCATCTTCGTAACCATCGAGGGCCCGGACTTCTCCGGCAAGTCGACGCTCGTGCGGGCCATGAGACCGCTGCTGGCCGGGGACGATCCTCCGACGCACTTCACGCGGGAACCTGGCGGCACTCCGGTCGCGGAGCGCATCCGCGCTCTCGTGCTGGATCCGGAGGTCGAGATGGACGCCTGGACGGAGGCGTACCTGTACGCGGCCGCCCGCGCGGACCACGCGCGGCACGGGATACTACC
>JARDZQ010000381.1 GCA_029240775.1 Rubrobacteraceae bacterium
CCCAGCTTGCCCGCCGGTGGGAGTACAGGACGGGGAAAGGCAGCCACGATGGGAGAACCCTCTACGGCGAGAGATACCTGGAGGTCAGGTACGAAGACCTCGTAGTCGACACGCCCTCTGTCTTCGGGGAGATACTCGAGTTCCTCGGGGCAGGCAGCGAGGATCGCGTCATAGAGCGCTGCCTGCGGTCGAGCAGCTTCGAGCGGACTTCCAGCCGCAGGCAGGGCGAGGAGGATTCCGCCTCTTTCTTCAGGAAGGGTGTGGTCGGCGACTGGAGGGAAGTCTTCACGGAACGAGATCGAGAGCTGTACAAAGATCTGGCCGGGGAGCGATTGGTGGAGTTCGGGTACGAGACGTCGTATGACTGGTAGGGCGTGAGGATCCTCTTCGCCGCACACCAGTTCTTCCCCGAGCACTACGCCGGTGTCGAGACCGTCACGCTCTCCCTGGCGCAGGAGTTCAAGGCGAGGGGCCACGAGCCCTACGTGCTCGCCCCCAAGCGGAGCATCCCTGTCAACGACATCGAGCCAGGGGAAGTCGAAGACTACGAGTTCGGGGGCATACCAGTGCGCAGGGTGGGCCGTCCCAAGGAGGGTATCTCACGGCCCTACAGCCTGGATTACGAGAACGAGGTCATGGCGGGTAGGACCCGCGAGTACATGCGCAAGGTAGAGCCCGACATCGTCCACGCCGAGCACTTCCAGGGACTCTCGGCGAGCGTGATCCCCGCTATCAAGGAGTTCGGCGTGCCGCTCGTGTACACGGCGACAGACTTCTGGACGTTCTGCCCGGTCGTCGACCTCAGGCGCCACGATGGGGTTATGTGCAGGGGGCCCGAGATCTCTCACTGCACCCGCTGCATAGCGAGCAGATATCCTGGCACCAGGATGAAGCAGGCGGTCGACCTGACGCCGCCGGGCGCCATAAAGGTCGCTGGCGCTCTCTCCGGAACCAGGCTCTCGGGCCTCTCCCAATCGCTGCGCCAGGTGAGGGCCCTCAAGGAGCGCCCGGAGCGCATCAGGGAGAAGATGAGGCTGGTAGACCACGTTATCGTCTACACCCACCTCATGCGGGAGTTGTTGCTCGCCAACGGCATAGGGGCTGGCAAGATCGAGGTCTCCCACTACGGCATAGACACCTCGGGTATACGTAGGGAAGACAGACCCTTCTCCCCGCCGCTCCGGGTCGGCTTTGTAGGAACCCTGGCGCCGCACAAGGGCTGTGACGTCCTGATCCGGGCCTTCAGAGATCTCCCGCCCGAATTCGGCGCGACCCTCGACATCTACGGTAACCTGGAGAGGTTCAAACCCTTCGTAGAAGAGCTGCACGCCCTGGCCGGGGGAGACGGGCGGATAGATTTCGCCGGCCCCTTTGCGCGTGAAGAGGTAGGTGACGTCCTCTCCAGGATGGACGTCCTGGTCGTGCCATCCCGCTGGTACGAGAACGGTCCTGGTGTGATCTTCGAGGCATTCGCAGCCGGTATCCCGGTGGTGGCAACGAACCTCGGCGGGATGTCAGAGTTCGTGAGACACGAGAGAGACGGGTTGCTCTTCGGGCTGGAGGACCCTGGCGACCTGGCGCGCCAGCTCAGGCGCCTGATCGAGGAACCAGGCCTGCTCGAGAGGCTCCGGACCGGGATCGAACCGGTCAAGACCGTCCAGGAGAACGTGGACGAGCTCGAGACTCTGTACGGTGGACTGCTGGCGAGAGTCTAGAGAGGACAACGTGCCGAAGGTGCTCCTAAGCGGCTCGGGCGGCCAGCTCGGCCTCTGTCTCGCAGAACTCCTTCCCCGGCGCGGCCATGAGGTCGTCGCACTCTCCAAGGGAGAGCTTGACGTGGTGGACTTCGGTGGCGTGCGGCTGGCGCTGGAGGACCATGCTCCAGATGTCGTCGTGAACGCGGCCGCCTACACCAACGTCGACGGCTGCGAGACAGAGGCCGAGCTTGCTTACAGGGTCAACGCGCTCGGTCCGAGGAACCTGGCCCAGATCTGTGAGGATCTAGGCTGCGATCTCTTGCATGTCAGCACGAACTACGTCTTCGACGGCGAGTCAACACGACCCTACGAGCCCTTCGATACGCCGAACCCGATCAGCGTCTACGGCCGCACCAAACTTGCCGGAGAGGAGTACGTCAGGCAACTCACTAACCGCTGGTATGTCGTCCGATCCGCGGGCGTCTACGGAAGGGGGCACAACTTCGTGCGGACCATGCTGCGCCAGGGAGCGGAGAGGGACGTGCTGAAGGTCAAGGACGACGAGTTCATCTCGCCGACCTACGCCGCGGACCTCGCGGAAGGGATCGTGGGGGTGATCGAAGGCCGACACTATGGCCTCTACCATCTTACCAACTCGGGCTCCTGCTCCTGGTACGAGTTCGCGAAGGAGATCTTCTCACTCGCCGGCGTCGACGTTGAGGTCGTCCCCGTCCCTGGCTCGGAGTACCCTCTCCCTGCGGCGCGGCCCGCCAACGGCGTCCTCTCCGCCCTGGGGAGCCCGGAATTGCGCCACTGGCGCGAGGCCCTGGAGGACTATCTCCGGCGCGAGAAGGTTACTTAGGGCGGCCCGTCCTCTGCGGTGTGGCAACCTTTCCCGGCGCAGTCGCGCAGCGCGTCGAGGCGCGCGTCGAGTTTCGAGATGAGGTCCGGGTCCGCCGAGTCATGCAAGCTGTTCAGCTCATAGGGGTCTCTCCTGAGGTCGTACAGCTCGCGCTCCCCGGCCTCGTACTCGACGTAAAGGTATCTCTTGGTCCTTACGGCCCGATAAGGAGGCACAGGCGTTACGGCCCGATAAGACGCTTCGTCCTTCTTGTTATCCCAGTTGCGGATCTCGAAAGCCGTGCGCCACGAGGCCGGGTCGTTACCCTGCCGTTTGTCGAGCAGGGACGCGAACGAGCGGCCGTCTACGGAGGCCGGAGGCGGCAAGCCCGCCAGGTCAGCGAAGGTCGGGACGAAGTCGTTGTTCAGGACCATCTCGTCCCTTCTGACCCCCGCAGGCACGCCGGGCCCTCGGATCATCAAAGGCACCCTTATGTCCTCTTCGTAGGCACTCTGCTTGCCGAGTCCGAGTCGATGCTGGCCCATGTGATAGCCGTTGTCGCTGGTGAGGACAACATAGGTATTGTCTAGCTTCCCGCTCTGTTGGAGCGTCCTTAGCAACCCGCCGATCATCTCGCCTACCGCGGCCATCGTC
>JARDZQ010000382.1 GCA_029240775.1 Rubrobacteraceae bacterium
GGCGAGCACCGTACAGCTCTTGACGGGTTCCCCGTCGAGGAGCACCGTGCAGGCCCCGCAGTTGGAGGTGTCACACCCCCAATGGGTTCCTGTAAGCCCCAGAGTCTCCCTTACGAAGTGGACGAGCAACAGGCGCGGCTCGACCTCGGCCTCTAGCATTACGCCGTTTACGTTGACCTTTATCCTCACCTCTATACCTCCCGCCCGCCCGCGCGTCCGACCGCCCTGGCCACCGTCCGTCCGAGGAGTACCCTGACCAAGTCACGCTTGTACTCCACGGAGCCCTTGGCATCCTCTATGGGATCGCACTCCTCGGCAGCGATCTCCCCAGCCCTCCTGCACGCCTCGGACCCGGGGCGTTCCCCTGTGAGCGCGTCTTCCGCACTCCTAGCCCGCAGGGTTCGGCTCCCTACGCCGCACAGTCCGATGCGGATGCTCTCTATCTCCTCGCCGCCCATGCTCAAGGCGACGCCGATCGCAGCAGCAGCGTAGTCCCCGGTCTTCCGCTTGACCTTGGAGTAAGCGCTCCCTCCCGGAGAACGAGGCACCCTGACCTCCGTCAGGACCTCGCCGTGATCGAGGGAGGTCTCGTAGGGCCCAACGTACAGATCGTCGATGTGCACAGTACGCTCACCGTTGGTGCCTCGGACCACGACCTGGCTGTCGAGGGCGACGAAGGCAGCCGGAAGATCCTCCGCCGGGTCCGCATTGGCGAGGTCTCCCCCGATCGTCCCCATGTTCCTGACGAGGGGGTCGGCGATCATCCTCTCCGCGTCGGCCAGGAGTGCATACCGCTCCCCTACGACGGGAGACTCGAGCACCTCGCGGTGCCTGGTTAGCGCCCCGATCTTCAAAGCCCCACCCTCGTCCTCGATGTAGCGCAGCTCGCGATCCAGCCCGCTGATGTCTACGAGGACCTCGGGCGCGGCTAGCCGCAACTTCATCATAGGGATGAGGCTGTGGCCCCCGGCGATCAGGCGCGCCCCCTCGCCGTATCGCTCTAGAAGCTCGGCTGCTTCCCCCACGCTGCCAGCGACCTCATACTCGAACCGCGCCGGAACCTGCACGCGTCTCTCCTCTCTCTCCAACGACGTTGGAGTTCCCCTTTCATCCGGCCAGAGGGCCGGAATTCATGCCCCTTAGCGGATCATTTTACTCCGTCCCTGGTCCTGGTGTCCGGCGCGGCCCAGTGGATGGGGCCGGATCTTTCGGCCAGGCGTCCGCCAGAATGCCCGGTCCTCAGCGCGACGATCTCGGCCGCGATCGCTATGGCCGTCTCCTCGGGGGTGCGCGCCCCGATGTCCAGGCCGATGGGGCTGCTGACGCGCGCGAGTTGCTCGTCCGTTACGCCCTCCTCCTTGAGGCGGGCCGTCCTGTTGTCGTGCGTCCTGCGGCTCCCCATCGCCCCGATGTAGCCCGCAGGCGTTTTGAGGGCTTCCTTTAGTACAGGCACGTCGAACTTGGGGTCGTGGGTCAGGACGGCGATGACGCTGCGGCCGTCGACCTCGGCGGTCTTCAGGAACTCGTCGGGCCAGGCGACGACGATCTCGTCCGCCGAAGGGAAGCGTTCGCGGGTGGCGAATACGGCGCGGGCGTCGCAGACGATCACCCGGTAGCCCATGAACTTACCGGCCCTCGCGACGGCCGAAGCGAAGTCTATAGCGCCGAAGACGTACATCCTTGGGGGCGGGGCAAACGATTGGATGAAGACGGCGACGTCCTCCATCCTACGCTGGCCGCGCGGTCCGAGGTGGACCGTCTCTGTACGCCCACCCTCGAGCAAGCCGCGCGCCGTCTCCACGACGGCCTTGTCCAACTCGGCGTTGCCCGCCGTCCCGGTATGGTCTTCCGGGAAGACCAGGACCTTACCCCCGAGATACCCCTCCGGTCCTTGTATCACCGTCGCCATGGCCACCGGCGACTGCTCGGCGAGTGCCGTGTGCCAGCGGGAGAGTAGATCTGCCATTACCAGTCCACACGCTCGACGAAGATGTGGATGGTCCCTCCGCACGTCAGTCCGACCCCGAAAGCCTCATCGTCAGAGATGCCGTAGGAGAGGAGCCTCGGCCCGCCGCCCTCGATGGCCGCCATCGCCTCCTCGTAGACCGCGGGCTCCACGCAGCCCCCGCTCACGGAACCGACCACCTGCCCGTCCTCGGAGACGGCCATCGAGGTCCCAGGCCCCAGCGGCCCAGAACGCTCGACTTTCACCACCGTGGCGAGGGCGGCCTTCTTTCCTTCCTCGCGCCAGCTTGCGACTCTATCTATGACAGGGTTCAAGGAGTGCCTCCTTTCAGTCGGCAGCATTTCAGGTTTCGCGGTCGGAGACGACTCTCCACGAGTAGGTGCTCCCCAGGTCCTCTGGAGTGCACGAGCACCTCACCACAATACGCCCAGCTGACCAGCTGAAATGCTGACTAGCTTCATTCTATACCCCACGCTCTGTTGCGGCGGCGACGGCGCGGGCGAGTTCCTCCAAAGATTCGAAGTTGTGGCCTGAGAGGAAGACGTCTACGTGCGGGAGCGCTGCTGCCATCCCTGCCGCAAGCGGTTTGTAGCCTGGGGCGGCTTTGAGGGGGTTGACCCAGACGACCCTGTAGGCTAGGCGACTCAGGCGCTGCATCTGCTCGGCCAACACTGACACGTCTCCCCTGTCCCAGCCGTCGGAGAAGATCACGACGACGGCCCCGCGGGCCATGCCCCGCTGCCCCCAGCGGTCGACGAAATCCTTGATCGCGTCCCCCAGCCGCGTTCCGCCAGCGATGTCCCGTACCGCGCCGGCCGTCTGCCTGAGCGCCCTGTCCGGGTCGCGGGTAGTGAGTTCGCGTGTGATCCTGGTGAGCCGCGTTCCTATGGAGAATGCTTCGAGACGTCCTCCTGAGACGACGCTCGCGTGCAAGAAGCGCAGGAGCGCGCGGCTGTAAGGGGCCATGGAGCCGGAGACATCGCACAGCAATACGACGCGCCGCGGCTGCACCCTCGCCTTGCGGAAACGGTGCCTCACGGCCTCACCACCGGTCCGCATCGCGCCGCGCAGCGTGCGGCGAGGGTCGTGGCGTCCGCGGGGAGCGGGTTCCAGGCGCCGGCTCTTTCTGAGCGCCCCCGAGAGCCTGAGGTCCGCAAGCAGGCGCTGCAACTCGGCGAACTCCTCGGGCGAGTAGAGAGCGAAGTCCTTGCGACGC
>JARDZQ010000383.1 GCA_029240775.1 Rubrobacteraceae bacterium
GAGATGGTGGTCTTGCCTGTGCCCGAGAGCCCGAAGAACAGCGCCACGTCGTCTTGTTCCCCGACGTTCGCCGAGCAGTGCATCGGCAGGACGCCGTGCTCTACCGGCAGCACGAAGTTGAGCACGGTGAAGATGCTCTTCTTCATCTCCCCGGCGTACCCGGAGGCGCACACCAAAACCACCCTGCGCTCGAAGTCTACTCCGATGAAGGTCTCCGAGTTGGTCCCGTCCTTCTCGGGGTCAGTCTCGAACCCGGGGACCGAGATGACCGTCCAGTTGGGCTCGAAGCTCTCGAGCTTCTCGGGGGAAGGACGCCTGAAGAGCTGGCGGACAAAGAGGGCGTGCCAAGCCCACTCGGTGACGATCTGGACGTTCAGGCGGTAGCGGGGGTCAGCGCCCGCGTAGGCGTCCACCACGAACACCTCGTCGAGGCCCTTTATGTACTCCGCGGCTTTGTCCAGTATCCGTCCGAAGTCATCCGAGGGGAACGGCTTGTTGACCGCGCCCCAGTCCACCTTATCCCTGGTTGCCGCGTTCTCGACTATGAACCTGTCGGCCGGGGAACGGCCGGTGCGCTCGCCGGTAAGGGCTACCAGGGCCCCGCTGTCCGAGAGCGTAGCCTCCTCGCGCCGGACGGATTCCTCTACGAGCCGGGCCGGCGACAGGTTCTCGCGTACCGACCGCAGATCGCTCAACCCCAGACGCTCGAGAAACCTCTTGCGAACCGTGGTGTCCACGCCCACCACCCCTTCCTCAATTCCCACTATGTGCGTCCGGCATTATAGATGATGCGCCCGGGCCACACCCACGCCCTTGTGAACCGCTTCGCGGGAGGGTGGGATCAGGGACTGGTGTAGGGGAGCAGGTCCTCCTGGGCCGCCTTGCGGGCCGCTTCCGGGTCGCGCCAGACGTCGAGCCTGCCGGAGATGTCCAGGCGCGTCCACTCGGCCACCCAGACGACGCGGTCGTCCACGACGAGCTGCAGGGGCTCGGAGATCTGATAGTAGCCGAAGTCGCCGCCAGGTTCGTAAGCCAGCACCTGCTCTCCGGCGCACAGCTCGGCTACCAGGTCCTTCGCCTTCCTCCCGGGGGAGATGTGGAAGTCGAAGTGATCCTGCCCCGCCGGCCAGTGACTTATAACCGCCCCGTCTTCGCCGAGCTCCGTCACGATGCGGCGGTAGCCCTTGAGATGGTCGGGGACCCGCGCGGAGAGCCCCAGGCTGTGGTCGGAGAGCCTGTCGCGCAACTCGGCGTAGTACGTCTCGTAGTACTCCGTTATCTGCTCCCTTAACTCCTCGAGATCCCCGAAGCTCAACTGCTCCAACCGCACCGCTACCACACTACCGCTTGAGCAGGACCGTGGGCGACACGTCGAAGGCCCTGGCCAGCTTCCAGATGATCTCCACCGAGGCGTAGATCCCCTCGTCGGCGTCCTCGGCTCGCGAGACCGAGCCGGGCTCCAGCTCCGCCGCCTCGTCGAGCTCATCAGGCGACATCCCCGCCTCCTCCCTCAGTTCCCTGAGCCTGATCCCATCCAGCACCTGCGCCTCAGGGACGGTCGGAGTGGCGGGCGGATCGGGGTAAGCAGTCATGTCGGATATGCTCACGCCCAGAACGCCGACGAGCCTGTGCATGAAGAGCTCGAGGACGTGAACCCGGCTCTGCTGCTCCAGCTCCCTGACCCAGTTCTTCCTCTGACCGACCGCCTCGGAGAGCTCCTCCGGGGAGAGGCCGGCCTCCTCCCTGAGCTTCCGCAGACGGGCCCCGTCCAGGAGGTAAAGCTGCACGTCCCTATCCCTCCTCGCCTATGTCCTCGAGGTCCGGCCTCCTGCTGTCGACCGGCTTCGGAGGGTCCGGATAGCTTGTCAACTCAGCCCGGCCGACGAAGAGTATCTCCGCGAGGTCCTTGCCGAGGTTCTCCCGAACCTCGGTCCTCTCCGAGGTCTCGAGACCTATGATGACGAACGGGTTCATGCCCAGAGCCTCCGCCAGCTCCTCCTGCGACATGAAGACCCTATCCCTCGCAGCTGCAAGGTTAGCCCCGTCTACCTTCATAACCACATCCTCTCGCTCGCATATCCCCTGATCTCACATCTTACCCCCGATCCCACCCCCGCTTCACGCAGCCTGTTCCACAGTGGTCAGACCTGTTATATTACGGTGCACTCTTTGAGCCGGATGTTGCGATCACCGTCGGGGGTGGTGAACATGGCTGATAGAAGAACCGTGGTCAGGGGGGAGAGTCCCTCCCGGACCGTTCGCCACAGAGGCCGGGACGTCGTCCTCGTGTCCGAAGACAAGGGCTTACTCATCACCCGACCGGCGCCGGGGGTGAGGATCGAGGAGCGCGACGACCGCTCGCTCTACTACCGCCTGGTTCTTGAGCACGCGCACTCCCGGGCCGTCGCGGGGGGCCGGCTCCTCGACCTCTACGACGCGGACCCCGACCGGTTGATGGGCTTCCTGAGTACCCGTGAGTGGCAGCCCCTCGACGACGGGAGGGCGGGCTGGACGGCTCCGCTGACCGTCGAGGGTGCGGAGGCGACGCTTGAGGGGACCATACACCTGCTCGGCGCCGACGGGCTGCTCAAGACCCGGTTCTATCAGGCCGTTCTGGACGGTCCCGGGGGAACGTCGTGCATGACGGTTCCGGAGCGGGCTTCGTGGGTCGGCCCCATGCCGCTCAGGGTTGCCCCGCTGCGGAGCGTCTTGCTCGTCGGCCTCGACGAGACCAACGTGGAGCTGGCCAGGGGGTTGCGGGGCCTGGGAGTGCGGGTGCTCCTGGCCCAGCAGGCGGGCGGGCGCCGGCGGGAGGTCTTTCTGGACCTGCACGACGGAGGGTACCCGGTCTTCGAGGTCGAGGACGCCGAGGGGTTGAGTGAGGCGCTGCGTGAGATCGGGGCGCCGGACCTTGCCGTGCTGGGCTTCAGCAGCGATACCAGGCTCACCCCCGAGGGTGACGTGCAGGACGGCAGCGAGCTCGACGCCGCGGACGCCGAGCTCGCCGTGGCCGTGAGCCCGGACGAACCTCTGGCTTTCGAGCGTATCTCCGGGGAAGCCTTGCGCGCGGGTGGCCCTTCATTGCTCCCGCTCCCCGAGGCCGCCGTTCTGGAGTTCCTGCTGCCCGTTGTGGAAGGAGCGGGCGAGGAGCTTCGGGAGGAAGGCGTGGAGGCGGCGTTCGA
>JARDZQ010000384.1 GCA_029240775.1 Rubrobacteraceae bacterium
AGGGGCACCGTGTGGCTCATCCAGGTCTGCCTGAGCTGGTCGTTGGTCGAGCCCTTGTAACCGTACTCGATCTGCTCGTTGTGCCGCTTCTGTCCGTCAGGCAGGCCGAACCACTCGAGCGTCAGCGGGAACATCCAGTCGACCGCCCGCTGGAGCTCCTCCTTCTTCTCCGGGTCCCTGGAGAACGCCTTCATCCACTTCTCACCGTGCCTGAGGTGGAAGTTCTCCTCGCGGTCCACCTTGACGAGAGCCCTCTTCCACGGCCCGTATGAACAGTTGTGGTGGATGTCACTCAGCAGTACGAAGCCGGCCCTGTCGTAAAACCCGTTGGCGACGATGAGCTCCGTGAAGCTCTCAAGCGGCACATCGAAGGCATAAGGGTACTTGAACTGCCTCGGCTTGCGCTCGTAGACGAGCTCCTCCGTGTCCACCCCGAGATCTCTCAGCATGCGGTAGGCGATGTGCGCGTGCCCGAGCTCGTCCTGCACTATCCCCATGACGGTGATGTAGTTGTTGACGCTTGGGAGCGTCGAGAAGTCTTTCGTCGCGTTCATGTATGCCGGAGCACTTATAAGCTCGGTGTCGGCGGAGACGATAAGAGTCCGCTTCAAACCCTCGACGTACCTCTCCGTCGCCTGCGAAGAGTCCTCGATGAGCCTCCCGCTCTTGATGCGATCCAGGAGTATCTCTTCAGTTACCGCCGTCATGCCTTCCTCCTCTGTCTAACCTGGCTGCAGCATAATAACTGTCCGGTCAGTCAATATCAATCATTGTGAGGTTACCCGCTCCGATTCTTTCGTAAACGCGGAGGGCGTTCTTGTAGAAGATCCTCTCCAGTGTCTCGCGTTCGAGGTCGAGATTAGCGATAATCTGGGCGTTGGAGCCTGGGCCTGGCACGCCGGGCCAGTCGGTGCCGAAGATCATCTTCCGGGCGAGGCGCTCGAAGTCGAAGTTCCTGTAGTAATCGGGGAGCTTATGTGGGGGGAGTCCGGAGACCTCGATCCAGACGTTGGGGCGCATGAGCGTGATAAAGGCTGCGGCGTCGTACCACCAGCCGCGCCCGCCGTGGGCGAGGACCATGGTGAGGTCGGGGAAGTCGCGGGCGACGTCCTCGATCAGGGCAGGGTCGGCGTAGCGGTTCGACGAACCGGGGAAGACACTTGTGCCGCAGTGGAAAACGACGGGGAAGCCTTCCCTTTCGCAGTAGGCGTAGGCCGGGTAGAGCATACGGTCGTTGGGGGCGAAGGACCCATGTACGGGATGGACCTTGAGCCCGACCGCGCCGAGCTCGATCTGGCGCTCCAGCTCGTCTACCAGAGGGAAGTGCAAGTGTGGGTTGAGGTTCGCCATGAGCCTGAAGCGTTCGGGGTTATGGGAGAGGAGTGGGATCAGGTCTTCCACGGGCTGTATACCTGTGGACTTCGGACTGTACTCGCAGAAGAGGACTGCGACGTCCACGCCCTCGCGTTCCATGTAGTCGTCGAAACGCTGCGGGACGAGGGTGCCTTCCTCGTCGTACAGCTCGAGAAGGGAAGGCGAGCCGTGCTGGGCCGCCCACTCCCTCCATGACTCTTTCAGGGTCGGGAGACGCGCGGCGTGGACATGGGCGTCTATCAGCGGGGTCCCGTTCAGCAAGCCGGTACCCTATCCGCGTCGTGCGCCGACACGACTACCGGCCCCTCTCGACGACCATCGCGATGCCCTGCCCCACCCCTATGCACATCGTTGCAAGGCCGTACCTCACGTCGGGACGCCGCGCCATCTCGTGCACCAGCGTCGTCAGGATACGAGCGCCCGAAGCCCCCAGAGGGTGCCCAAGAGCTATCGCTCCGCCGTTAGGGTTCAACCTCTTGTCGTCGGGGTCCATCCCCCACTCGTAGAGGACGGCCAGAGACTGTGCCGCAAACGCCTCGTTCAGCTCGATCAGGCCGATGCCCTCCAGAGAGATCCCGGCCCTGTCGAGAGCTTTCCGGGTGGCGGGAACGGGCCCTATGCCCATGACTCTCGGCGGCACCCCTGCCACCCCAACGCTCCTTATCTTCGCCATCGGTTCGAGCCCGTGCGCCTCCGCGTATTCCCTGGAGACAACCATCACCGCTGCGGCCCCGTCGTTCAGGGAGCTGGAGTTACCAGCTGTGACGGATCCACCCTCCTTGAAGGCTGGCCTGAGCTTGGCGAGCTTCTCCAGCGTGGTGTCGCGCCTCGGTCCCTCGTCGGCCTCGACCACCGTATCGCCTTTGCGCCCTTTGACCGTGACCGGCACGATCTCCTCCCGAAATCTCTTCTCGTCCATGGCGGCCACGGCCTTCTTGTGGCTCCCTAACGCGAAACGGTCCTGCTTCTCGCGAGAGATATCGTAGGTGTGGGCCAACTCCTCGGGCTTCTGTTCCTCGGCACTCACCTTGAAGCGCTCCTGGGCGAGGTTCTCGGCGGTCATCCCGAGGGAGTCGGTGTGGCCCATTTGTTCCATCCTCGGGTTGACGAAGCGCCATCCCAGGGTGGTGTCGTACATCGTGGTGTTGCCTGTAGGGAACGCCCGCTCCGGCTTGGGCACGGCCCAGGGGGCGCGGCTCATGGACTCCACCCCGCCCCCTATGTAGACGTCGGCTTCTCCTAGCATCACGGCCCTCGCCGCGCTGGCAACGGCTTCGAGCCCGGATCCGCAGAGCCTGTTGACGGTGGCGCCCGAGACGGTCTCGGGCAGGCCGGCCAGAAGGAGCGACATGCGCGCGACGTTGCGGTTGTCCTCTCCCGCCTGATTGGCGCAACCGAAGTAGACGTCCTCGACCTCCTCAGGGGGAAGACCGGTACGTTCCAGCAGAGCTTCCAGGGCGACCGCCCCCAGGTCGTCGGGACGCACGGCGCCCAGGGCTCCGCCGTGTCTACCAATAGGCGTCCTCACTGCGCCGACGATCCAGGCTTCCTTGATCCGTGTCACGATCCTCCCCTAGACCAGCTCGTCCTCTTGACGAGGCATCTGGACTCCTGTCTCGGGCTCGCGCAGCTTGAAGCGCTGGATCTTGCCCGTCACCGTCTTAGGGAGCTCTTCGACGAACTCGACCAGGTGCGGGTACTGGTAGCGCTTGAGACGTTCCTTGCACCAGTTCTGCAGTTCGGCGACCAGCTCTTCGGATGGCTCGTACTCCTGACGAAGGACGATATGAGCCCTCACCCGCGTCAA
>JARDZQ010000015.1 GCA_029240775.1 Rubrobacteraceae bacterium
GCTCAGGGAAGAGCGGAAGGGCGCGTGCGGGACCGGGTGCGAGACCGCGGGCAAGGGCACCCGCAGCGGGGGCGCCCGCAGCACGGAGGAGGCTCGGGAACGAGGCAAGGCACCTTCGACGTGGGTGAGATCGAGGGCTACGCGAACCGCCTGAAGGACCAGCTCGGTGGCCGCTCGGGAACGTTCGGCGGCTCGGAATTGAGCGGGGCCGCGGCGGGACTCGCTGGGGCGGCCTCGGGGCTCGCGGGCGGCAGCCTGGCGAGCAGGCTAACTGGGGGTGCTACCCAGGGCTCGGAGGAGGATTTCAGGAACGAGATCAGGGAGCGTCTGGACCTCATCGACGAGCGAGTGCAACGACTCGAGGACGAGATGGGCCGGCTACTCGAAGGAGCTGCCGGTGACCCCACCGAGCCCGCTAGCCCGACGGACCCCGAGCCCGGCCCCTAGCCGATCGGCGGCACCAAACTCAGCCCTCGTCGAGGGCGTCCTCGATCAGGTCCTCCACAATGTCCGCCGCAAGTATGGTCTCCAGGCCGTCCAGGACATCGTCGGCGTCGATCACGTAGGTCTCGTACCCCTGGCTCTGCGCCCGGTGCCTGAGTGCGTCCATCACGTTGAGGAGGCAAGCGGCCCCCCACCGCAGGTCTTCCTCGTCGAGCCGGGAGGTCGCCACGCTCACCACGGCGTCGACGCTGGCGGGCTCCAGCTGGCCGGTCGCGGGATCCGTCAACAGAAACCCGTTGCCGACGAGGATGTCCTCTACCACCTGCCTGGCGTCGGGCATGGGAGGAACCCCTTCGAGGGGCAGATAGGCGGCGGAGATCACCCTCAGCGCCTTTACCTGGTGGTTGCGGTCCCGCTGCGCGTAATCTCGTACGACCTCGAAGAGCTCGGGGAAGCTACCTCCGTCCGTAGTAGGCTCCGTCACCGTCTACCCTCCCGTTCGCGGCTACTCGACGCGCAATGTATACCCGCGCATTACCGGGCCTACTCGTCCCGGCTATCTATGAGTCGGCCGAGCGTTCGCAGGTCCACGCCGTAGACGTCGTATCTCTCGCTGGGCTCCTTCGCGCGCTCGAAGCCCGGCAGGCTCTCCAGCAGGAGAGATAGATCCAGATGTCCCCGAAGGAGCTGGGGGCGTTGATGTGGCAGACGTAGACGAGCGCCGCCGCAAGGGCCGCGAAGGGCACCCCTAGGAGCGCAAAGACGCTCGTGCTGATAACGAATGCCGCGGGCGGCAGGACGGCCCCGGAGAGATACTCGCGCAAAGACCAGCGCGCCAGGAACAAGACGAAGGTGCTCGCCACCGTGACCCAGGGGAGGCCTGCGAAGGCCCCCCGCCAGGGGCCGACAGCCGCGAAGGCTGCGGCGCCCAGGAGGGCGACGCCGCCCTCGAACGGGCGGAAGTAGATCCTGGTCTTACCTGCCGAGCCATTCCCCCAAGTCAGGGAACGCTCCTTCTTCGTCTGCACCGCCCGCCCATTGTAGCCGGAGAGAGCGAGAAGCTCGGCTCCGCGCCCGGACGTTTCGGGCATGGGCGACGGGGGAAGGCTCTGAGGAATGGCTACCGTCGCGGAAAGGGGAGGATGAAGAGAAGAATCGCCGCGCTCCTGGTCGCCGCTCTCGTCTCGATATCGGGCGCAGCGGCGTGCTCGGGAGTCCAGGATCAGCTGGAGAAACGGGCACAGGAAGAGGTGGATAAAGGCCGCCAGCGTATCGGAAAAGAGGTCCAGAAGGGTCAGAAGCAGGTAGAGGAGCAGATCGACAAAGAACGACGACAGGTCGAGAAGGAGGTGGAGAAAGGGCGGCAGCAGGTCGAAAAGAGGGTGCAAGAGGAGCAGCAGAGGGCCGGTGAAGGGCAGTGATCCCCATCGAGCCACGTGCGCCGGGACCCTTCGCCGTGAGGTCTGCAGGCAACGGAACGGAGGCAAGTGTGGCGATAGAGCTGTCGTTGTTCAACAACTCGGTTACGACCCTGGTCAACCACCTGACTAGCTACTACGAGGATGACGCGGAGCTCGACATCTACGTAATCTGCGCAAGGGTCAAGGCCCCGGACATGCCAGGCGGCAGCGGGTTGAACTGGATCGTCGGCCCCAACGGCCACGAGCACGCCCCCCGCTTGCTGCGCGGTGTCCTGGAGGCGCTGGAGAACGGCGACGGCAACGGACACGGCGGGTGAGGCTCGCGGTGGAGCTGCCTACATCTTGACCGCCTTCGAGGCGCCGAGCACACCGCCCGAACCGTCTCTGGCCTGCACGCCGACGTACGACCCGGTGGTGCGCACCGTGACGGCGGTCTCGAAGCCCTCGCGGTCCGTGACGGGTCCGATGGGCTTGAGCCGGCCGGGGCCGGGACCGGCGAGCACCTGCCAGGAGGCGACCTCCGTAGCCCCGTTCCAGCTGGCATAAACCGTTACCTCGTCGGGGGCGGGTCCGGGCTCGGCGGCCACGGCGGGGTCGTCGTCCGGCTGTCCGCTCCACGGGAAGCGGAAGGCCCTGTAGGAGTTGACCTCGGGCGGGAAGCCGGCGCTGAAGAGAAGCTCGCCGTCTTCGCTAAACTCGGAGAAGAGGGGCAGGCTGCCCCAGCCGAGAAAAGCGTTGCCGTTGGGCAAGACCTGCATGCTGCCCATCACGGCGGCCACGCGTCCATCGGGCTCGCCGTACTCGCGCGCCAGGGTAGCCGTCATCTCGTCCTCGTCGAGATCGAAGACCAGACCATAAGACTTGTCGTCCTTCTGTACGCCGCCGTTGTCGAAGACCGTGATGGCGCCGCCGGGCTGGCGGCGGGCGTCGTGCTGGTAGCGCATCCAGGTGCCCGGACCCATCTCGAAGTCGCTCCGCTTACCGCCCAACCGCCAGAGGATCTCACCGGTCTGGCGGTCGATCTTGTAGATTGTGAAGGTCGTGCGGGCCGAGACGAGCAGGTTGTCGTCGGAGTCAACCTCTATGGAGTTGATGTGGAAGTAGTCGAAGTTCCCGCCCGCCTCCTCCGGCACTGGCCTGTAGGTCTCGTCGAGACCGACGTGGTCGAGGCTGTGCCACTCGAGGAGCACCTCGCCGGTCGCGATGTCTACCTCCTGCGCGATGCCGTCCAGGACGATGCCGTCGTGCGGACCCCCGATAGAGGAGAGATCCCAGCGCACGGGGCTGTAGATCGTGATCAGGGCCGTGTCCTCACCTGTGATGAGGAACTCGTGGTGGTCACCCGCATATCCGTTCCCCGCGCGGACCCGGGCCACCTCGCGATAGGAGCTGTCCAGGATTACGTACTCCCCGCGGCCGTAGGTGGTGCCGACGCCCTCGTAGTAGGTGAGCACCGGCTCGCCCCGGTAGCGCTGCACCTTGAGGTCCATGGCCCTCGCGTCCTCTCCCCGCACGGACCGGAACCAGACTATCTGCCCGTCGTTGTCGACTATCATCGGGCCGTTCTGGACGGCACCTTCGTAGCCGGGCCCCGTCTTCGGGGCGGCGAAGACGTAGCCAGGAGCAGTGTCGCGCGCCCGTGTAGCCACCCCGACGCCCGGCGGGCTGAGATCCGGGCGCGAACGAAAGGCGAGCACGTCCTTCGGCCGCGGAGGGGTGCTACCCGCCTCCGACGAGCCGGGCGTCGCCGGCGTCTTCTCCGAGGCGCGCTCGACCGGTTCGCAGCCCAGAGCGTTTGTCACCGCGATCCACGCGGCGCCGGCGCTCACGGCCTTGAGAAACCCCCGCCGCGTCATCCTCTCGCTCAGATCGTTCTCTCTTCTCGTCGCCAATCGCACCTCGTCGTCAGGGCCTCGCAGGCCCGCGGTAGCTCGCCGTCTCCAAAGTCCATAACTGTACCCCAAAATCATCAGGGCTTGGTGGCAACAGGCGAGCTTTCGAGTTCGAGGCATCCTGAGTGCATTACTTCTCCATCTCGGCGAGCACCTGGGCCAGCGTGTACATATCCGGGTCGAGGGGGCGCTCCTTGCCGACGACCTCGTCGAGCGGGACACGTCTCGTCTCCTCGCCGCTCACGCCGACCATCGTACCGGCCTCGCCTTCGGCGAGCGCTTCGACCGCCGCGGAGCCGAGGCGGGCTGCCAGGATGCGGTCCGTCGAGGTGGGGTCTCCGCCGGACTGGATGTGCCCGACGGACGTGAGGTCTGCCTCGTAGGTCCCCTCCGCCTCGTTTATGTACTCTTGCAGCTCTTTGGCGGAGAGCTCGGCGCCTTCGGCGGCCACGATGACGAAGTGGGACTTGCCCCGCTCGTAGGCCACCTCGAGGAAACGCAGGATCTCCCCGGGCTCCGTCTCGAACTCCGGGATGAGGGCGACCTCTGCACCGCCCGCGATCGCGCTCATCAGCGCCAGGTAGCCGGAGTCCCTGCCCATCACCTCGACTATGTGCGCCCTGTTGTGAGAGATGGCCGTGCCCCGGACCTGGTCTATGGCCCCCACCGCTGTATCTATGGCCGTGTCCACGCCGATGGAGAGCTCGGTGCCGGGGACGTCGTTGTCTATGGTGGCCGGTATCCCGACCGCCTCGACCCCGGCCTCGCCGAGCGCCTTCGCGCTGGTGAGGCTCCCCCCGCCGCCTATGACCACCAGCCCCCCGATGCCCTCCTCCTCCAACCGCTGTGCCGCCCGCTCCAGGCCCTCTTTCTCTCTCACCGCCTTGGAGCGTCCGCTCCCGAGGAAGGTCCCGCCCCGGTGCATGAGCCCACCCAGCCGGCTTCTGTCTATGGGGCTGAAACGTTCCTCCAGGATCCCACCGAAGCCATCCTCCACCCCGACGACCTCCCACCCCAGCGAGAAGGCCTTCTGCGCCACGGCACGCACCGCCGCGTTCATGCCCGGGGCCACGCCCCCGGCTGTCAAGACCGCCAGCTTCATGCAGCTCTACCTCCGACTCGGTCCACGAAACGTATGATGCCCTTTGCGACACGCCGGCGCTCCGGCGGGGTGAGCGAGATGCACGGCGGTCCGGGCGAGGACACCCTCAACCGCAACACAGACGATATCTACGGCCGCAGCGGCGATGGTTTTATCGATTCCGTGGATGGCCGCGAAGACTTCTTGTACTGCGGCTGCCTGGAGAGCCCCCAATGCTGGCGGGTTCGACACGGATACCGCGCTCATCGACTCTAATCACCGTGGAGTGTGAGACCGAGGTCGTTTCCAGCCCCTAGGCGGGCCGGCAGAAGAAGGGGCAGGAGCGGGGTCCCGAAGAACTCCGCACTTTTTGTCGTCGTCTATCCCGTCAGATCCGCGGCGGCCGCCATCTCGTAGGCGTGAGCGAAGCGGTAGAGGGTGGCCTCGTCGAAGGTACGTCCTATGAGCTGCACGCCGACCGGTAGACCGGAGGCGGTGGAGCCGCAGGGGATGGAGAGGCTCGGGAAGCCGGTGAGGTTGGTCGGGCCGGTGAGCCGGGTCACCGCCGAGCGGACGCTCTCCTCGTAGCCTTCGATGTCCACCTCTCTCTGGTCCACGAGCGTGGCGGTTATCGGGACGGTCGGGGTGAGGAGGACGTCCACCCCTTCGAGAGCGCGCCCGAACTCGTCATTCGCCCCAAGCTTTCTCTGCTGGGCGTTCGCGTAGCGGTAGGCTTTGAGCCTCTCGCCATCCATGAGGCGTTCGCGCACCTCCGCGTCGAACCTCTCCGGTTCGCTCCTCAGGCGTTCCTCGTGGACCGCGTACGCGTCGGCGGCTAGAGTGAGCCGCTGCGCTTTGAGCGTCTCCCAGAGATGCGGGATCTCGACCTCCCGCATCCCCGCACCCGATGATCGGAAGACCTCAATAACCTCCCCGAGCCGCTCCGCCACCTCGCGCCCGACGTGCTCGAAGTAGAAGTCTCTGGGGACTCCGATCACGCCTCCCCGGACGCCGCGGCGCAAGTCGCGGGCGAAGTCCTCGGCCGGTCTCTTTGCGGAGTAGGGATCGCCGGGGTCGTGGCCAGCGAGTGAGTTCAGAACAAGCGCGTTGTCCTCGACGGTGCGGGTGAGGGGTCCGACGTGATCCAGGGTCCACGAGAGTGGGAAGACACCCTTCTTGCTCACACGCCCAAAGGTGGGCTTCATGCCGACGATGCCGCAGAGTGCGGCAGGTATGCGCACGGAGCCGCCGGTGTCGGAGCCCAGAGAAGCGTAGATGAGGTCTGCGGCGACGGCCGCCGCCGAGCCGCCGCTTGAGCCGCCGGAGATCCTGGCCGCATCGTGCGGGTTCCTGGTGGGCCCGAAGCGCGAGCGGTCGCCGGTTGGCCCGTAGGCGAACTCGTGGGTGTTGGTCTTGCCGAGGAGTATGCTCCCAGCCTCTAGCAGTCTCGTAGCGACGGTGGCGCTGTAATCCGGGACGAAGTCCTCGAAGAAGGCTGAGCCCATGGTGGTGCGGACGCCCTCGGTGTAGATGAGGTCCTTGAGGCCGACAGGGATCCCGTGCAGCGGTCCGCGGTAGCGTCCGGCGAGGATCTCCCGCTCCGCGTTCTCCGCTTCCTCGAGCGCCCGCTCCCCGGTGACGACGATAAAGGCGTTCAGAACCTTGTCCCCGGCCTCGATGCGCGTCAGGAGCGTCTCGACGACCTCGACCGGGGAGAGGGTTCTCTCACGGTAAGCCCGGCCGAGGTCCGTCAGCGAGCGCGGGAGTTCTCCGGATGCTCTCATGTGCGTATCTTACAGCTTCCCCGCCGCGGTTCCGGGTATGATCTTCGGGTGCTCTCAAGGTTCGAGGAGTCTCTGAGGTTCGATCGCCGGGTGTGGCTGCTCCTCGTGGCGATGCTCGTGTTCCGCTTCGGGCAGGGCATGTACTTCCCTTTCTCCACGATCCACTACCACAACGTCGTGGGCATCCCGCTCTCGCTCGTCGGTGTGGGTCTGGGTGCTCTAGCGGTCGCGAGCGTGGCCTCGGGCCTCGTCTCGGGCCCCCTCTCCGACCGCTACGGCCGCAAGCCCGTGATGCTCGCGGCTCTCGCGGGGAGCGCGGCGGCCTTCGCAGCTTTCGCGTTCGTCGAGGGCTTCGCCGGCTACCTCCTGGTCTCGGTAGCGGCGGGACTGGCCGGCAACACCACCTTCGACGCCGCCCGCAACGCGATGGTCGCCGACGTGACGGAACCGGGGCGGAGGGCCAGAGCCTACGGCCTAGTGCGCGTTGGGGGCAACGCCGGCTGGGCCCTGGGCCCGATGGCGGCCGGCCTCACCGCGGCCTCAGTCGGTTCGGAGGGGGTCTACCGGGCGCTCTTTCTCGGAGCCTCCGCCCTGATCACGCTCCTAGCGGTCGTGCTCGCGCTCATGCTGAAGGAGTCGCTACCCACACGCTCGGAGCACACCCCCCGACCGGGCGGCTCGGGGCTGCGGTCCGCGCTCGCGGACGGTCCGTTTCTGGCTCTGCTCGCGGCCGGGGTCCTCCTCTACTACGTCTTCACGCAGGACTGGCAGGCGCTCCCGATCTACGCCAAGAACTTCCTCGGGGTCCCTGACGGTAGGATCGGGCTGTTCCTGGGCGCCAACGGGCTCATGGTCATCCTACTCCAGCTCCCGATCTCCTACGCCATAGACCGCACGTCGAAGGTCTGGGCCCTGCTCACGGGCGCAGCCCTGTTCGCGGCCTCCTCCGCCACGTTACTCCTGACCGAGTCGTTCCTGGGCATCCTCGTCGCCTTCGCCATCTTCTTCACGCTGGCGGAGATGACCCTGGAGGTCGCAGGCGCAGCCCTGGCCGCCGACCTCGCCCCCGTGAGGCTGCGCGGCACCTACCTCGCCCTCTTCGGCGCCTGCTTCGGAGCCGCCTACGGCGTGAGCCCCATAGTCGCTGGCGCGCTGCTTGAGGCCAGACTACCTGCCGTCATCTGGCAGATCCAGCTCCTAGCGGCGGCGCTCGCCGCCATCGCGCTCGTCGTTCTGAGAGCCATCAGCCGTCGGCAAAAAGCTGAAGGCTATTCAGGTACGCGCAGGACGAGTACGGCGAGATCGTCGCGCGGGTTCCCCTCGCCATAATCGAGGGTAACGTTCTTCAACCTTTCGGCGATGTCCTGGGCATCGAGGCCGGCGCAGGAGCCGAGAAGGGACCGCAGCCGCTCCTCCCCGAAGATGGACCCATCCGGTCCGCGCGCCTCCGTGATGCCGTCGGTGTAGAAGACGGCGGCGTCGCCTGGGCTCAAGCGGAGGTGCTCGACCCTGAGCCCGGGATCGAGGAAGACGCCTAAGGCCCTCCCCCGCGGCATCACCGCCTCGACTGTACCGTCGGCGCGCACCACGAGTGGAGGAGGGTGACCGCCTCGCGCCACGCTCAGCTCGAGGCCGCCTGGCACGGAGCTCAGGCGGGCGCAGGCCACCGTACAGAACTGGTTGTCGCCGAGCTGCCGGATCATGGCCTCGTTAAGGGCGGTGAGCACAGCCGAGGGCTCGTCCTGGCGCATGGCTACAGCCCGGATGGTGTAGCGGGTCAGGGCCGTCACCGCCGCCGCCGCCGCGCCCTTGCCGCAGACGTCCCCGATCACGGCGAGCCTGCGCCCTTCTTCGGTCTCGATCAGGTCGTAGAAGTCCCCGCCGACCTCGTTCTCCTCGCCTATGGGCAGGTACTCGACCCCGACCTCTACCCCCGGCGCCTCGGGGAGGCGAGGGAGCAGGCTGCGCTGCAAGGTGCGGGCGATGTGGCTCCGCTCGCGGTAGAGACGGGCGTTGTCGACCGCCAGGGCGCACCGGTAGGCGAGGCCCTCAGCGAGCGAGAGATCCTCCTCACCGTAGAGCCTCTCCGGCTCCGAGGAGACGAGGGTCATAGCGCCGAGCGTCCTCCCCCGCGCGAGGAGGGGTACGCTCATGAAGGAGCGGATGCCCAGCCTCCTGAGCGCCCGGAGGTGCTCTTCTCCCGTCGTCCTCTCGACGAGCAGCGCGTCGGAGACCTCGGGGGTCAAGGCTGACCTGCCCGTGCGCAGCACGCGCGCCACGGTGCCCGGCGAGTCCTCGCCGAAACGCCGGTGGCTCATGAGCTCGCGCAGCAGGTCTTCTCTGGTCGGGTCCGCGTGTGCTGCGGCGAGCTGCTTGACCGAGCCGTCCTCCTCGAGGACGTCGACCATACACCAGTCCGCCAGCTCCGGGACGACGAGGTGCGCGATCCCCTCGAGCGTCGACTCGTAGTCGAGCGAGGCAGAGAGGGTGGTCCCCGCCGCGGCGAGCAGGGCGAGCCGGCGCCTCGCCCTCACGGCCTCGACCCGCGCGAGTTGCTCCCTGGCGAGCAACAGGTCCCGCTCCTCCTCGGCCCGCTTGCGCTCGGTGATGTCCAGGACCGTCCCGATAAACCGGTGGGCTTCTCCCCCCTCGTCGAAGAAGGCCTGTCCCCTGGCCGCAACCCAGCGCTCGACGCCGTCCGCGAGGCCTATGGTTCTGTACTCCACGTTGAACTCGCCCCCGCTCTCGGGGTCGAGGGCCTGCTGGACGACCTGATGCGTCCTCTCCCTGTCGTCCGGGTGCAGCCCGGCCAGGAAGACCTCGTAGTCCACCTCGGCGTCGGGTGGAAGCCCGAACATCGCCTTGCACCGGTCGTCCCACCTGAGCTCCCCGGTTACGGGGTTGAAGTCCCACGTCCCCAGCCCCGTCGACTGGACGGCGAGGCGCAGCCGGTCCTCGCTCCCCTTGAGCTCCTCCTCGGTACGCTTGCTCTGGGTGACGTCGTTTTGCACCCCGACGAAGTTGGTGAGGTTCCCCTCGTCATCGCGGACCGGCGAGACGTAGAGCTCGTTCCAGAAGCTGGTCCCGTCCTTACGGTAGTTCCGCAAGACGATCCTGCACTCCTGCCCCTCCCGGAGGCAGGCCCGCAACTCCTCAAGCGCCTGCTGGTCGCGGTCCTCCCCCTGCAAGAAGCGGCAGTTGCGTCCTATGACCTCTTCCATCGAGTACCCGGTCGTCTTCTCGAAGGCGGGGTTGACGTAGACGATGGGGTTGTCGGGCAACCTGGGATCCGTTATGACGATGCCGTTGGAGCTGGCCGCGACAGCCCGGTCGAGAAGGCGCCGCAACTCCTCCGAACTCCTCTGTTCTAGAGGAATGCCACGATGAACCCCAGAAGGCGAAGTCTCCACCAGCACATTCTACAGCCCCCACTACCCTCACGTCCGCGCATCGGCAACCCTCCTCCAAGTTAAAGTTAGGGGCTCTCCGGGTAAGGTAAACGGGTAGCGTAAAGCAAGGAGAGGAGAACGAAGTGGCTTACGAATTGCCGCAACTACCCTATGCCTATGACGCGCTGGAGCCGCACATAGACGAGCAGACCATGCACCTTCACCACGAAAAGCACCACAACACCTACGTCACAAACCTCAATACCGCCCTGGAGAAGCACCCCGAGGCCGACCCCGGCAACCTCGAAGAGCTCCTCGCCAACATAAACAACGTCCCCGAGGACATCCGCACGGCGGTGCGCAACAACGGCGGGGGTCACTCCAACCACTCCATGTTCTGGCAGATCATGGGCCCGAGCGGGCAGGGAGGCGGCGAGCCAACCGGAGAGCTGGCCAGCGCCATAGACTCCAGCTTCGGGTCATTTGAACAGTTCAAGGAACAATTCGGTGCCGCCGCGGCTCCCGGAGCCCTGTTCGGCAGCGGGTGGGCGTGGCTGATCGCCAACCCCGACGGCTCGCTCTCGATAGAGACCACCCCCAATCAGAACTCCCCCTTGATGGAGGGCAAGACGCCCGTGATAGGTCTGGACGTGTGGGAGCACGCCTACTACCTCAAGTACCAGAACAGGCGCCCGGAGTACATAGAGGCGTGGTGGAACGTGGTGAACTGGGACGAGGCAGAGAGGCGTTACCAGGCCGCCAGGAGCGCCTAGAGCCCAATCTCTGGAGCGCGAACTCCAACGTCCTGGGGATCGCAGGGCAGAATCCGCTAATAGTACGGTACCCAAGACGGAGGGCCGGGGCTTAGCCCCGGCCCGATTGGTCGGTGAGTTTTTCGGCCTTACCTGTCGTCTAGAGTGTGTCCTTTATCTCGCAGTCCTTGATCTTTTCGAGGCCCGCGTCGCGGCGAACCTCGTCCCTCGAGCCTGCGCCGCAGTCGATCACGTCCCTCTCTCCATCGTTCACGAAGACCCGGTCGTTGCCCTTGCCGCCCTTGAAGGAACCCTGCTGCTCCTTCGGATGCTCCGCCCCGTGGCGCTAACTCCAGGCGCAAAATCTGGCGCTGCGCAACACAGAGGAAGTACCTCCAAAACAACTTTGCCCACAAACAAGCGAACTCCATCTTTCCAGGGACGGTGCAGATCACCCGCTCTCAATGCTGCACAAGTTCATTTACGAATCACAGGGAGGAATTCGCCGGTACACTGAGGAGGTCATGAACCTGGAGAAAGGTCGTGTCCGGCTGTGCGCTTGGTCATAGTAGGTGGGGTTGCGGCGGGGACGAAGGCGGCTTCGAGGGCCCGGCGGGTGGACCAGCGGGCGGAGATCACCGTCTACCAGGATGAGCCGGAGCCCTCGATCAGCGAGTGCGGCCTTCCTTACCTTCTCTCTGGGGTCGTGGAGAGGCGAGACGAGCTCGTGGCTCGCACCCCTGAGAAGTTCGCCGAGAAGGGCATCGATGTGCGAGTACGCCACCGCGTCGAGAAGGTGGACCCCGAGGCCAAGAAGCTCTGCGTGCGTGACCTGGAGAGCGGCGAGGTCTTCGAGGACGCCTACGACCGGCTCGTCGTCGCTACGGGCGCGCGGGCCGTGCTCCCGCCGATCCCGGGCGCCGACCTCGACGGTCTTTTCGTTCTCCGCTTTCTCACGGACGCCGACGAGATGAGGGGATACACAAGGGAGCGCTCCCCGAAGAGGGCGGTCGTAGTCGGGGGAGGGTACATCGGGCTCGAGGTCGCGGAGAATCTGTGCCGGCTCGGGATGGAGGTCTCCCTCATCGAGGCGGAGGACAGGGTCGCCCTCGCCTACGGTTCCGA
>JARDZQ010000385.1 GCA_029240775.1 Rubrobacteraceae bacterium
GCAGGCGGGCAATGGTTTTCATCACATATTCCTCCTCATCCGACGCCGGGAGTCATCTATACACACTCTCGCGCTATGCCGCCTAACGATGCCGGCTGCGGTGGCGACCGCGAGCGCGCCAAGTCCTCCGGTAATCCACAACCGAGGGTTCTTATTGGCGGGTTGTTTCTCGGCGGACAGCAGGATCCCGTCGAGGTGGGCTCCCGTCGTCGCCCCTGCAGCGTCGCCCCTGCAGCGTCGCGGCTGAACACGACCCTGGCCGTGCCCAGGCCGTACCGCGAGAGGTCGAACCGGAAGACGTACGGGTCGTCCGGGTCGTCGGGATGCAGAGGGAAGCCCCGGTACAACGCCGGTATCGGGCTGAGGGACCGAAGCACGAGCTGCCCGCGCCGGACGCGGACCTCGGCTCCGGCTCCGAGGAAGGACCACGCCTGCATGTCGGTCCGCTGCGCGATGGTTTTGTACCAGCCGCAGAGGTCGCCCCAGACCTCGGGGTGTTGCGGGACGTCGGTGCGGATGTCGTCGCCCGGGGCGCCGATCAGGTCGCCGAGCAGCCGTTCCGTCTCCCCCGTCAGCCAGGTCGCGGCGTTCCGGGACCCGTTGGTGAAGGCCATGACGCCGACGCCCTCGTCGGGCGCGAGGAAGATCTGCGAGTTGAAACCGAAGATCACGCCCTGGTGCTCCACGGCGGGATGGCCGCCGAGATCGACCCGCCAGAACGCAAGGCCCATCCCCGGTATCCGGGGATTGGGTTGGTAGTGCGGCTCGAACATCATGGCCAGGGTCTCGGGTTTGAGGATCGAGCCGTGCTCGCCCGAGCCACCGCCGACGAGTACTGCGACGTAGCGGGCCATGTCGCTCGGGGTGGAGTAGATCGAGGAGGCTGCCGCGGTCACCCCCTGGCGGTCGGTCACCGCTTTGGCGCCCTTCGAGCCCAACGTGTACCCCGTCGCGAGGCGCGCCTGGACCCGTTCGGATCGCAGCAGGTCGCTGGTGGCCATCCCGAGGGGCTCGAAGACGTGCTCGCGCAGGTAACGGTCGAGCGGCTGCCCGCAGACGTCCTCGACGATCTGACCCAGCGTGGCGAACCCATGATCCGTGTAGGTCCACACCGTGCCCGGCTCGACCGCCAGCCGCAGACCGCCGCGATAATATTCCGCGAGCGTGGGCAGGCGCTCTCGGAGCGCGAAACTCTCCCCGAACCAGCCGCTCTTGACCATGCGCGCAGGATGCACCCACTCGGGCACGCCGGCCGTGTGGGTCAGCAGATGCCGCACGGTGGCAGGACGCCATCTCGCCTTCGCGGGCACGAGCCGGTAGGCACGCAGGTAGTCGTTGGCCGGCGCATCGAGCTCGACCAACCCCTGCTCCCACAGCTGCATCACGGCGACCGCCGTGATCGTCTTGGTGATGGAGCCGATCCGAAATACGGTGTTCTCGGTGACGGGTGTGCCCGACGCGATGTCGGCAACCCCGTGGCCGTAGAAAGACTCGAGCGATCCGTCGCGGACCACACCGACCGCCAGGCCCACGGCGGGCCAGCGGTTGAGGATCTCGCCGACCCTGGCCTTCAACGCGCTCCCATCGAGCGGGGGAACAGCCGCCTGTTGCCGTTCGCCTTCGCGGAGGTATGCGTCGCCATCGACAACGCTGCCGCGCACCTCATCTTGTGGCGTCATCCCATGGGTCGTCATTTCGATACCTCCTACGTGGCTATCTCACAGGCACGTCGTCGCGAGTAAGGGCTACTCTTTTCTCAGGTCACCCGCCTCCGGAGCGGTCGTCGCGAGAGATGCCCGCCGCCTACCACGGCGACCGCTGCAACGACGACCCACCACGCAGCGGCCAACACGAAGCCATAGGTCAAGAGGGCGACCCCTGAGATCGCCAGAGGGCTAGGGCCGATTATGAACGTGCAGGCCGTGAGGCTCGCGTGCATGAGGATCGCCACGAGCAGGCTCCCACCGGTCCGGTCGTAGACCCACACCATGAGCACCCTAAAGGCCGGCAGTTGGCCTAGGAGGAAACCGAAGCCGCTCACGGTCACGAAGGGGGCCAGGGGGAGCCCTCCGGAGGAGATATCGGCTGCCCAGAAGTCTTCTGGAAGGAGGTGCCACGCTCCCCACAGCACCCCCACGATGAGGCCGGTGACGAGGACGCCGTGGCGCGCCAGGAGCCTGGGGGTGGCGAACCCGGTCCAGCCGAGCTCCTCCAAGATGCCCACCATAAGCGCCCCCGCGAGATTGGACAGCAGGAACGTAGCCTTGTCGCTGGTGGTGAGTATGCCGGGGAGATAGACCGGAGAGGTGAGCGAGAGCGCGAGGTGGACCGCCGCAAACACGAGCGGAGCGGCCAGGAGCGCCGCCGCATACCAGCGGGCGCCCACCCGCCACAGGAGCAGCCGGGAGAGTAGGTCGCGATAGCCCGCCCTACCATGGACAAGGCCGGTCAACAGGAGGCCTGCCACGCTGGGGCCGGCGAGATACGCCGGGATCGCGAGCGGGAGCAGCCGCTCGAATTGCTCCGGGGTGGCCGGGATGCCGCCGGGTCCGCCGATGACCAGCAGGATGCCGCCCCACGAGATGGCGAACGTCAGGGCGTAGTAGGTCAGCAGCGGGTGCCTCTCGATGAAAGCCCTGACGGCCTTCATAACGTCCTCCTTTCCGACATCTCGTACAGGTTCCTGGCGCGACCCTTTACCCAGAGAGGTCCGCCGCCGGGCGAGATGTCTCTCCTTCGGATCGAAGATATACGGGTCGGGACGCCACGCCGTGACAAGAACGCACCATCTGCCTGATCAGGGTTGACCAAAGGTCCGCGGAGCCGTGACGGCGGAGGCAGGGCAGGGAAGGACACGGGCGCGCATCAACGAGGAGCCTGGCCAGCCGGCACCGGTTGATCAGGAGCAGCGGAGCCCGCACGGTGCTCGCTAGGCTGCCCCGGCGCGGCTTCGGGTCGCTGCGCCGGGGCAGCCGGGTTATGGCGCTACCCCTTCGGGGCCATGGTGATCCCCGACGTCCACCTCCTCTGCCACGTCCTCTGCCGCGCTGCGGCGCCACGTGCCTCGCCGTGCTCTCCCGTGCCGGAACCGGAGAAGCGCTCGGCGAAGGCACGCAGGTCACGGGCGGTATCGGGGCCGGTCATGGGGATACCGTGCCCGCCCGCGATGACGCGC
>JARDZQ010000386.1 GCA_029240775.1 Rubrobacteraceae bacterium
CGTGCTCGCCGAGGGCGTGGCCGTGGTCGGAGAGGAGTACGAGCAGGGTGTTCTCGAAGAGGTCGAGCTCGGCCATCCTGTCCAGAAAATGGCCGAGCCAGCGGTCCACCATGGTGACCTCTCCGGCGTAGAGGGCGCGCATTCGTCTTAGTTGCCTCTCCGTGAGGTAGTCGTCCGAGCCGTAGAGGGAGGTGAACGGCTCCGGGCCATCGTAGTCCTCGTCGTAGAGGGAGGTGTACTTATCGGGCGGGTCCCAGGGCTCGTGCGGATCGTAGGAGTCCACGACCAGGAAGAACGGCTCGCGCCTGCTGGCCCCTTCGAGGAGCTCCGTCGCCCGCTGGAACACTCTGGGGGCAAACCACTGCTCCTCGGTCTCTCTGCCCCGGATGTTGGCCAGGTACTGGCGGGCTTTTTTGGCCTCCCCGTGCAGGAGGTATTGCTCCCGCGCCTCCTCGTCGGAGGCGGAGAGGGGGGGTCTGTACCGGTCCTTCTCCTGGCCCCGGATCCAGTGGTACACCTTGAAGCCCCGGTTGAAGTCCATGGGGGGACGGAACTGGTGGTAGGTATCGGTCACGAGGACGGTCTGGTAGCCCGCGGCTTCGAGCGTCTCGGCGAGCGTAACCTGGTCAGGGGGAATCGGGAGCCACCCGTAGGCTGGCGCGCTCGCCTGCTCTGACGGCCGGTCTCTGAATGGCCAGGTCCTCAGGCCCGTGTGGATCGCCCGCCTAGCGCAGATGGTGGGCAAGGACTCGGGGTAGGCGCGGGTGAAGCGCAGGCTCTCCTTGGCGAGGGCGTCGAGGTTGGGCGTCTCGATCCAGGTGTTGCCGTAGGCGCCTACGTGGTCCCACGTTCGTCTCTGGCCCTTTGCCGGAGGCGTAGGCGGCACCGGCGAGCAGGGCAGTCCCTGCCGCCCCGGCGCCCACGGCCTTCAGAAAGTCTCGCCTGGTTAGAGCCCTGCTCACCCCACCGCCCCTTCGGAGGCATCGATTATAGTTACCCGCCGCTCTCCCTGCCACGCGGGAGGCCCGCTCTCGTGAGAAAATGGCCGCGATGGGAGAGACAGGGAGACGGCTGGGGCCACGGGAGGGCGACCGAGAGGCGCTGCGAGGCTACTTCGACTTCTTCAAGCACCTGAGCGCCGTCGGCACCGCGGTGCTCGTGGTCGTGCTCGTGCTCTACCGGGACCTCTACCTCGACCCCATGCTGGCCCTCCTCGCCCTGGCGGCGTTCGGGGTCTGCGTGGTGGCGTCCTTCTACGGCATGTTCGTGGCTATGGGCGATGGTTCCCCCCAAGAGTCCGGTTCGTTGCTCAGGGGGCTCCTCTACGTCGCCGTGACCGGGCTCGGCGGGGCGGTGGTGTCCCTGGTCGCCGGCATAGCGACGAGCATGTTCTGAGCCTCAGCCCTCCTCGAGCGCGAATTTGGCGGTGTCCTCCAGGGCTCTGCGGTAGGCGAGAAGCATCGCCTGGTAGCTGCCCACCTCCCTGAAAGCTTTGCGTCCCGAACGACCCCACCCGCCGAACCTTGTTCGGGCGGACGCTGCTCTCGCGGGCCACCGTCGCCGAGACCACGATCTCAGGCCCTCCAGTGATGCGCTCTATGGAGGCGTCCATGCCCTTGAGGGCCGTGAAGACATCTTCGTCGCGGGGACGGTCTGCGAAGTCGCTGCCTGAGTAGAGGTAGCGGACCTCGCCCGAGCGGTCGAGGACGAGGACCGAGGGCTTTGCGACGCCAGCCCGCTCGTCCCAGAGGCGGAGGCGCCTGAGGAGCTCGCCGCGCGGGTCGCTCAGGAGCGGGAAGGGAAGCCGGAGCTTGCCGACCAGCCGAGCGTTGTCGTCCGGCGGGTCGACGCTCACGCCGGCGACCCGCGCCCCGCGCCGCTCGAACTCGGCGAACCGTCTCGCGTAGCTGGCGAGCTGGCCGTTGCAGTACGCGCACCAGTCGCCCCTGTAGAAGACCAGCACCACGGGCCCGACCTCGAGCTCGCCCGAGAGGCTCCAGGGGTAGCCCTGCTGGTCCGGCAACTCGAAGTAAGGCACCTTCTCCCCGACGCTCACCATCTCAGAGCTCCTCCCCTCGCGGCCCCTCAACCGTCAGGTTGCGACTATAGCACCACAGGTTCCGAGGTTCTGAGGCTTGGGGCTGGAGGTTGCGGCCCTCGACCGAGCTCCCGATACCTTGAGAACCTAAAGACCTCAAAACCTTCGCAGGCTCACCCCCTCTGCAAACCGTTCTAGAACAGACCCGAAACCCAGCCGGAGACGCTCCTCGCCGCGCCGGATGACCAGTACCGGATCTTCTGCCACAGCGAGGCCTCCTCGTAGCCCCTCTTGGTGACCAGGGGCGAGTTGCCAACGCTCTGCCCGTCCACGAGGACCTCGATAGTGCCGAGCTCCTGACCGGTCCGCGCCTCGGGCGGCGGCTCGCGCGTGGTAGTGCGGCGCTCGACCTCGAGGCCGGGACCGACGAGACCCGGCACGTCCTCGGCGGCGGCGAGCCCCACGGACTCCTCGCGGCGGAAGGGGAGCCCCACCTTGTCGTACACCTGGTCCTCGCGGACCAGCGCCTCGCGCTCGTAGTCGGCGAAGCCGAAATCCAGCGCCGTCTGGGCCGCTTCGAAGCGGTACTGATCGCCGTTCGCGTCGAGCACGACCGCGACGTATGACTCGTCGCCTTCTCTGGCGGCGGCGACGAGCGAGGGACCCGCCTCGCGCGTGGTGCCCGTCTTCACCCCCGTGGCCGGTCCGTAGGTGTAGAGAAGGTTGTTCGTGGTGTCGACCTCTATCTTTCTGGACTGGGTGCTGATGGTAGCCGTCTCGGTGTCCACTATCTCGCGGAACTCGGGGTACTCCATCGCCTCGCGTGTGATCTCCGCGAGGTCGTGGGCGCTCGAGTAGTGCTCGCGGGTGTCGAGCCCTGCGGGGTTCTCGAAGTGGGTGTTCTCGAGCCCCATCTCCTCGGCCTTCCGGTTCATCTCCTCCACCGCGTTCTCAACGCCGGCTTTGCCCCCTCCGCCGCCCAGGTGCTCGGCCAGAGCGTAGACCGCCTCGGTGCCCGAGGGGACAAGGGAGGCGACCAGGAGCTCTCTCACGCTCAGGCGCTCGCCGCTTATGAGCCCGACGTTGCTGTAGGTGTAGCCCACGAAGCGCTCGGCCTGGTCGGAGATGGTCACCTCCTCGTCGAGGTCGGCCCCGTCCTCCAGGGCGATGAGGGCGACCATGATCTTGGTCGTCGAGGCTATGGGCATCCGTTTGTCCGGGTTCTTGCCCGCGAGGTAGAGTCCGGTCTCGGTGTCCACGAGCGCCCACGCGCCAGCGTTTAACTTTGGCGGGTCGGGAGCGCTTTCCTGGTCTCCCTCCTGCGCCGTGGCCCCGCTCCCCAGGAAGGACGCCGTCACAAGCACGAACGCGACCAGCGCCGCGAAGGTCACCCTTCTTCGCCGCTCCCTCACCACTCCTCGACCGGGCAAGAACCACCCCCTCGGGGTCCGAACTACGACAAAGCCGCCGACGGCGGCCCGAGGCTATTTTGCACCAGGGGTGCGGCCCTTACCACCCTTCAGTCTCAGGCATCAGGCTTCACGGTGCGGAGTCTGGGCCTGTGCGCCCGAACCGGGTGGGTTCAACCGAACTGAAAAGGCCTGTGAGGGGACGCGGTTACCTCGCCCCGTACCTGGGGTAAATGTGGGGAAAGGCTTCAGGCATCGGCTAAAACCTGTAACTTGAAGCCTGAGACCTGAAACCCAAGAGGAGGTGCGGGCATGACGACCAGCGGCGTAGAAGAAGACGCGTGGCGCCTCCTCGGGGCGTTCTACGACTTCTCCGGGCACAACCCGCTCAAGGCCGTCCCCATCGGCGATGCGGACTCACCGCCCAACGAGAGCGCGGCCAAGGAGGCAGGTCTGGAGCCCGGCTCCCCCGAGTGCGATGTAGCGCTCAGGTACCTGCTCAACGAGGGCTATATCAAGGAGACCGGTACGCCGTCGGAGTACACGATCACCGTAGGTGGCATAGAGAAAGTGAGGGAGATGCGCGGGCTCGCTAACCCCGCGTCCTCGAAAGGGGGAAACCGGATGAGCGACCAGACCCAGAGACGGCTGCTGACCGTGCTGGCGATAGGCATAGCCATGATCCTTACCCGCCCGGTGAACCGGTATATCGCCGAGCAGGTACCGGAGCGCCGCGGTATCAAAGACGACCTGACGGAGGCGGCGCTGCAGGGAGTGGTGAGGGCCGCCGCGTTCTTCGTCGCTTCGCTCGTCGTGCGCCAGATCGCCGGGTCGCGTTAGAGCGGTCAGCACGCCGCCCGGAACGAGCGGCTATCAGCACGCTTCGGCCTTCTTAAGACCTCGCTTTCAGCAATCCAACTTTCCGCCGCCGTGCTCCTGTCCGGCCACTGCTCTTACGGGGCTGTCTCCGGCAGAAGGCCTGTCGAGCGCCGCCGAGCGACGAACCGTTGAAATGCTGACGAGTCGCCCGGCAAAGCGGGTTGACGTGCTGAGAGCTGGCGAAGCCAGCGTGCTGACCGGCGCGCTTTGCAGAAGGGA
>JARDZQ010000387.1 GCA_029240775.1 Rubrobacteraceae bacterium
CGCCCGACAGGACGAGGCCCTCGCTCTCGAGATAGAAGGCCAGATGGCCGGGCGCGTGCCCCGGCGTGTAGAGGGCCTTGAGCTCGAGGCCGCCGACCTCCAGCACCTCATCGTCCTCGATGTGCCGGTCCACGGCTGGCACCTTGCCGAACCTGAGGCCCATCATCATCGCCTGGGTGGGGAGCTGCCCTAGCATCGGCTCGGCCTCGGCGTGCATCAGGACCGGGCAGGCGTACTCGTCCACCAGAGCCGCGACGGCCCCGACGTGGTCGATGTGGGCGTGGGTGATGATGATCCAGCCTATCTCCAGGTTTGTCCGTTCTACAGCGAGCGCGATGCGGGCGGCCTCGTCGCCGGGATCTATCAGGGCTCCTTCGCCCGTCGCCTCGTCCCCGATCACGTAGCAGTTCTCCTGAAATGGTCCGACGGTCAACATCTCGAGGATCATGACGCCCTCCCCAGAAGGAACTCTACGAGGAGGCGTGTCGGGACGCCGGTCGCGCCCTTTGGAGTGTAGGCGTTGTCCTTCTTGCCGTAGGCGGTGCCGGCGATGTCCAGGTGTGCCCAGGGGTAGTCGGCGAACTCCTTGAGGAAGGCGCCGGCCGTCAGGGCGCCGCCGTAGCGGCCGCCGGAGTTCTTTATATCGGCGACGTCGCCCTTGATCTGCTCTGTGTACTCTTCGAAGAGGGGGAGGTGCCAGGCTCGCTCCCCGGCCGCCTCGCCCGCGGCCCGGACCTCCGAGATCAGGCCCTCGTCGTTGCCCATGAGGCCGGAGGCATGGTCCCCGAGGGCTACGTGGCAGGCGCCTGTGAGGGTCGCGCAATCTATAACCGCCGCAGGCTCGTAGCGCCGGGCATAAGAGAGGGCGTCGGCGAGGATCAGGCGCCCCTCCGCGTCGGTCGTGACGATCTCGACCGTCTTGCCGGAGTGCAGCTTGAGAACATCTCCCGGCTTGTAGGCGTCGCCACCGGGCAAATTCTCCGTGGCCGGAACGAGGGCGACGACGTTGAGCGCGAGGTCCAGGGCCCCGAGGGCCTCCATCGCCCCGAGCACCGCGGCGCCCCCACTCATGTCGAACTTCATGTCCTCCAGCCCACTCGAGGGCTTGATGGAGATGCCGCCCGAATCGAAGGTGACGGCCTTGCCGACGAGGACGATGGGGGCGGCGTCCCCGCCTTTTCTGTGCTCCAGCACTATGAAGCGCGGCTCGTTGGACGCCGACCGGCCGACTGTCGAGAGGCCCGTGAGGCCCTCCTCTTGGAGACCTGCCCGATCTAGCACCGTAACCTGCATGCCGTGCCTCTGGCAGACCTCCCGCGCCTTCTCCGCGAGATACGCAGGTGTCGCGACGTTGGAGGGCTCGTTGGCGAGGTCCCGGGCGAGGACTGCGCCCGACGCGACCTTCTGTCCAACGTCTGTGCCTTCGATGGCTTGCTCGAGGTCATGCTCTCCGGAGACGAGCCAGAAGGTCTCGAGTTCGTGGCTCTCGGCGCCGCTCTTGTGCCGGTCGAAGCGGTAGAGCCCGAGGATCGCGCCCTCGGCCGCCGCGCGAGCCGTCTCGCGCGCCTCCGCCTCCTGCGGCAGGGCGAGGGCAGCCTCGCGAAGCTTCAAGGCCCTGGCTCGCCTCGCGGCGGTCGCGGAGGCGCGGCGTAGCCTCTCTAGGTCGAAGCTCTCCCTCTCGCCGAGGCCGACGAGCAGGAGACGCGGAGCCTGTTCCTGCCCGTATAGCAGGGATGTGTCGCCCAGTTTGCCGGCGAAATCCCCGCTCGAGACCACCTCTGATGCGGCGTCGCCCAATCCTTCCGGAGCCTCACCCTTGTAGAGACCCACCGCGAGCAGTTCGGCGGAGACATTCTCCACCGCGCCGCCTGTAGCGCCGATCAAGACCAAGCCGTAACCACCTTCCTGCCGAAGGACAGACGAACGGCGTAGATTATAAGGCAAAGGAGGCGGCTATCATCTTCGTGCAGTCCCGGTGCTATGGTGTCGAGTGTGAACCTGCGAGAGTACCTGGACTTCGCCGCGCAGACCGCCTACGAGGCCGGCCGCCTCACCCTCGGCTACTTCCGAACCGGTGTGATGCGTCCCGAACTCAAACCCGACGATACCCCTGTCACGGTCGCCGACAGGGAGGCGGAGAGGCTCATCCGCGCCAGGATCGGGGCGCGGTATCCCGGACACGCCGTCGTGGGAGAGGAGTACGGGCTAGAGGGAGACTCGAGTCACCGCTGGATCGTCGACCCCATAGACGGGACGAAGGCCTTCGTCAGGGGTGTGCCCCTCTACGGTGTCCTGATCGGGCTGGAGATAGAAGGCACCTGCGAAGTCGGCGCCGCCTACTTCCCGGCTCTCGACGAAATGGTCTACGCCGCCGCGGGCGAGGGCTGCTACTGCAATGGCCGCCGCTCCAGGGTGTCGCGCGCGCAGACGCTGGAGCGCGGCATACTCTCCTTCACCGACGCTTCGAGCTTCGAAGAGCACAACCGCGAAGCAGCCTTCCGCCGCCTCGTCCAGACCGCCGGCGCTAGCCGCGGCTGGTCAGACGCCTACGGCCACGCCCTCGTCGCCACGGGCAGGATAGAGCTCATGCTCGACGCCGTCATGAACCCCTGGGACTGCGCGCCCTTCCCGCCTATCCTGCGCGAGGCCGGCGGCTACTTCGGCGACTGGTCCGGCAACGAGACAATCTACGCAAACGAAGCCCTCAGCACCACGAGAGCACTCCTGCCAGAGGTGCGACGCCTCATAGAGGGCACACAAACGAGGGGCGCGGGAGAGATCCCGCACCCCGAAATTAAGAGCTGAAAGCTACAAGATCGGCAGATACTTCTGTATCTCGTAGGGCGTAACCTGAACCCGGTAGTCCTCGAACTCGGCCCGCTTGAGCTCGAGGAGCCTGGTGAAGACGTGCTCACCTAGGGCCTTGTAGAGGAGCTCCGAGTTCTCGGCCTCCTGGATGGCCTCGCCGAGGTCGGAAGGGAGGCTCTGGATGCCGAGCTTCTCCCGCTCTTCGTGGGAGAGGTGGTAGAGGTTGCGCTCCATCGGCTCGGGCAGCTCGTAGCCCTTCTCGATCCCTTCGAGGCCTGCGTGCAGCAGCGCCGCGAAGCACAGGTAGATGTTCGCCGAGGGGTCCGGGCAGCGGAGCTCGG
>JARDZQ010000388.1 GCA_029240775.1 Rubrobacteraceae bacterium
TATAACTACGGAGAATGGATGTTTCGCAAGCACTTAGGGTGCTCTAAGGTGAAAATTCGCCGAAAATCTCGAAGGGGACGGGTGTTTCTTTGAAGGGGAACCGCACGAAATTTGGTTAGGTTCCCGAGTGATTACCGTAACGGTATCGTTAGCTTCTAATCTCGCATGCCGTGACCCACGAAGCACGATCTTACAGCGGGTTGCGATGATGCTGCGCCGGGTAGCGTGCAAGCATGAGAGCGTACTCGTTGGACCTTAGAGAAAAGATCGTGGAATCAGTGAAGAAGGGTGTCCCCAAGAGCGAGACTGCTCGGCGTTTCGGGGTCGATCGCGCGACGGTCAAGCGCTATTGCAATCAGCTCGACGAGCGCGGCACCCTGGAGCCGAGAAAGGCTCCCGGCAAGGCTCCGAAGCTCGATGAAGGGACGATGAGGCTACTGGAGGAGGACCTCAAAGAGAGGCCGTGGGCCACCCACTCTCAGAGGGCCGAGTTCCTTTTTGCTGTCTGCGGAGTGAGGGTGAGCGAAGCCACGGTATGCCGGGCGGTAGGACGGTTCTCTCGGAGTCGAAAAAAAGAGCCAGAGGGGCAGCGGAACGAGACGAGTTCTTGAGGCTCATCTGGCGCGCGGAGATGGGCGATCTCGACCCCTGGCGCCTGGTGTTTGTAGACGAGATGGGCACCCACACCTCCCTGGCTCCCCTCTACGCCTACGCGCCCATCGGTGAGCGAGCCTTCTTTGAAGCCCCGAGGAACCGTGGGACGAACACCACCTTGTTGGCGAGCCTTCACTCCGAGGGAGCGGGACCGTCCATGGCTGTGGAAGGGGCGACCAACAAGGAGGTCTTCGAAGCTTACCCGGAGCACTTCCTGGTCCCCGCCCTGCGACCGGGTCAACTCGTAGTGATGGACAACCTCGGAGCCCACAGGCCAAAGAAGGTCAGAGAACCGATCGAGGGGCGGGGCTGCAAACTTCTCTACCTGCCGCCCTACTCTCCTGATCTCAACCCGATAGAGGAAGCCTTTTCGAAGCTCAAGCACATCCTCAGGAAGATCGGCGCACGTGGCAAGGAGGCTCTGATCGAGGCGATGGGTCGGGCCTTGGAAGCCGTGAGCACCGAAGACGTGCGGGGGTTCTTCGCTCACTGTGGCTACCGCGCACCGGCGCAGCAACTATGAAAGGCGCTGTCAGAGCCCGCGATACTTTGCAATGCTCGACTCATAGCAGGGCTCGGCCTGCGCTCTTTCTCCCTCGGGTCAAGAGGCAGGGGCCGCCTCCTCTACCCTGCCGCTCCACGCTGCCGATCGAGTACAGGCCGCCGAACGGCTTTCGGCTCCGGGACGAACCTCTACTGTGTAGTAAGATTCCGACATTTCGGGGAGGCGTACGGCCATCACGAGGTCGCACGCAGCGGGAAAGGAGGGCGATGATGGGGACCGAACGACGAGGCGGACCCGCGAGCGACCGCCGGGAGGCCGACAAGCTACGACGTGGACGGGAAACGCTCGCCGGTAGGCACGACGGCCTCCGCGCCGCGGCGCTCGGCGCCACTGCGGGGGAGGCCGGAGCGCCGGTAGCATCCGGGGGGGCTGCCACGGAGCAGGGGGAGACGACGCCGGTTTCGATGGAGAGCGCCGCCCCGGGCGAGGAGTCTCACGAGAACGCGAGGTTCGGCTTCGGGCTCCTGCACGAGCAGCTTTCGGCGCAGGAGCTGATCGAACACGGCGTCCTGGCCGAGCAGGCCGGGTTCGACATGGTGTGGACCAGCGACCACTTCCATCCCTGGCAGGACAACGAGGGGCACTCGATGTTCCCCTGGATGACCCTGGCCCTGCTCGGCCAGCGGACGTCGCGGGTCCTGTTGGGCACGGGCGTCACCTGCCCGATCTACCGCCACCCGCCGTCGGAGGTCGCGCAAGCGTTCGCCTCGCTCGGCATCTTCTACCCGGGGCGGGTCTTTCTAGGGGTCGGCACCGGGGAGGCTCTGAACGAACGGGCGGGGACGGGAACCTTCGGCCCGTACCAAGAGCGGGCCGACCGCCTGGTCGAAGCGGTACAGCTGATCCGAAGGCTCTGGACCGGGGAGCCGACAAGCTACGACGGCGCCTACTACCGGACCGAGAATGCCCGCCTCTACGACGTACCGGAGAGGCCCATCCCCATCTACGTGGCCGCCAGCGGGCCGAAGAGCGCGCGCCTCGCGGGCGAGCATGGTGATGGCTGGATCGGTGGGGCGGCGGATATCGAGAACAAGGAGCTGCAAAGCGCCTTCCGCGAGGGGGCGGAGGCGGCCGGCAAGGATTCGGAGTCCATGCCGAAGATCGCCGCCCTCTTCGTCGTCGTCGGGGGCGAGGAGGAGGCGGCGTACGCGGCGGACCTGTGGCGCTTCACCGTGAACCCGTGGGATCCCGACCTGCTCTACGATCCGGACCCGCGATCGATACAGCGCAAAGCCGAAGAGAAGTACTCTTTGGAGGACGTGTACGAGGGTTGGTCGGTGGGCGAAGATCCTGAGAAACACGCGCGCAGGATGCAAGACGTACTCGATGCCGGCGCCACCCGCATCTTCATCCTCTCCGGCCAGCAGGACCAAAGACGGCTCATCGACTTCTACGGGTCGGAGGTGCTGCCCCGGCTGCGTCCCTCGTAGAGACCGGCGCGCCTCCGAGTCGCCAACAAGCCAGCACGGTCGACTAGGGGGTCGGTCCACCTCAGCGATCCGCGCCGAGCCGGCCACGACCCACTCGATCGGCCGGCGCAGGGGTCCGCCGGGTAGCTCTCCGACGGACCGATCGAGCGCGTTCGTATCGGACGCCGGCAAGCCTAACAGCGTGCGCCTATCGCCCGAGGAGAAAGAGGCTCTCTAGTCGACGACCGGCGCATAGGGAGAGAGCAACGCCCTGGCCAAGACGGGCTCGAAGCACCGTCGCTAATAGGTAGCGTCACTCTAGTCTCCCCAGTATTTCCCCTCGGGGACTTGTCGTTCCTCCTCGGAGAAGATCTTGCCGGGGTTCATGATCCCGTTGGGGTCGGCCAACGCCTTAATCTTGCGCATGAAGGGCAAAGAGTCGCCGTGCTCTTTCTTGAGATGCTCCGTTTTGCCGGAACCTATCCCGTGCTCCCCGGTGCACGTGCCGCCACGCTCGAGG
>JARDZQ010000389.1 GCA_029240775.1 Rubrobacteraceae bacterium
AGCACTCCAGTTCGTATTCCGGCGGATAGACGCCACCCTTGAGCTTGTGCGAGGTGAAACCGTGCTCTTTCTTGAGTCTCCGTGCATGCTCCACCAGCTGGTCGGCGGTCCGGATCTCGGGCTCCCCCGTCTCGGCATTCGCGTACCGGAAGAAGAGGTAGCTCGCGAAGGGCACCCTGTCCCTGAGTTTGCCGCCGAGCAACGTGTGAACGGGGACCCCGAGCTCTTGCCCCATGAGATCCAGGCACCCGAACTCTATGGCGGCATGAAGCTGGGCGCGGTTGTTGTAGAGGCTGGCTGTAGGGTTCATGATCTTGAACCTGAGCGCCTCGAGCTCGAAGGGGTCATGGCCGATGAGGTAGGACTTGAGACCTTCGAAGGCCTGCTCCGCGCTCTCCCCTCCTCCCCCCATCTCGCCAAGACCGACGAGGCCATCGTCGGTCTCCACCTCGACTATGGTGCGCACGAAGCGTCCCCAGTGGGCCCCGCTGGCATGCTGGAGCGGCGCCTCCAATGGGACCGTTACGGTGGTCGCTCTTATGTCGGCTATCTTCAAGGTTCCTCCTATGCGACCGCGGGACTATTCCGGCAATCGTACCCCGAGGGCTGCGAGCAAACCGCCGTCGACCCTGTAATCTGCTCCCGTCACAAAGCTCGCCTTCGGGCCTGCGAGGAAGCAGATCACCTCGGCGACCTCTTCTGGCCTGGCAACCCTTCCCAGGGGATGCATCCTGCCCCAGTCCTCGACCGTCGCCTCGACGGAGTTCTCCCCCTTGAAGAGATCCGCCGCCCATCGCAGCATCGGTGTGTCAACAGAACCAGGACACACAGCATTGACCCTTATGTTCTCTTCGGCGTGATCCAGGGCCATCGCCCGTGTTAGGGCGTTGATGCCGCCCTTGCTCGCCGTGTAGGCGGCCACCCCTGTCTGCGAGGCTATGGCCTGCACGCTCGACACGTTGACGATCGCACCTCCCCCGCGCCGTCTCATTTCGGGAATAGTATGCCTGGCCGCCAGGTATATCCCCTTGAGGTTGACATCGAGGACTTCGTCCCAGACATCCTCCTCGGTCTCTGTGACCGTTCCGTAGCGCTGGACCCCGGCGCTGTTGACGAGCACGTCTACCCCTCCATAGACCTCGACGGCGAAATCGACGAGCCCTTCCATATCCGTAGAGGAGGTCACGTCACCCCTCATCCCCCTGACTTCGAGGCCCTCGTCGCGCAGCCCGCCAGCCGCCTGCCGGGCTTGATCCTCACGGTCGCTGCAGATGACTACGGAGGCTCCCTCCCTGGACAGCCTCCCTGCGGCCGCGAGCCCGATGCCGGCCCCACCACCTGTTACGATCGCCACCTTACCGCGAAACTCGTCCGTCATACGCCACCCTCCTCCAGTACTTCGGCCCTGAGCGCGAACCTGAGAGTCTCCGACGGGCCGACAGAGAGCGCCGAGTCGTTCTCGACGGCCTCTTCTATGCCGTTCGTCGGGAAACTCGAGAATGGCTCGAGGCCCACGTTGTAGTTTCTGCCGTACCAGGGATAGAAGCGGGAGGCCCCGAACTCCTGCCAGAACCAGAGGTATGGCATCTGCCGCAAGTCCCACTCCACCCGAAACCCGAGGTCCTTCTTCGGATTGTCTATCTCGTACCAACCTTCCGAGAGATCCTTTATGTAGACGATCTCGCTCGGTGTCCCCCACGCCGGCAGTACGCTGAGGTCGACCTCTGCTCCGGATTCGCCTGCCACCACGGGCCACGAGTAGTTGTCGCCACCCCTGACCCTCCTTCCATCAGGATCTATCGGCCCTTCGTGCGGTACCACGGTCGCCCCCTCGGGCACGCGCACCCGGCAGCCTTCTTCTAGAAAGGGCCGGCCGAAGACTATATGGTGTCCCCACATGGCACGCATGTGGACCGCGCTCTCGTTCGTGAGCGTCTCCTCGAACCGTATACCGCTATCTCCCGAGCGCAGGCGCAGCGTCTTCTGGAGCAGAAAGGGAGTCTTCTGGGTCCTGACGGAGAACCTGACGGCCACGGATTGCTCGCCGTCCTCGACTATGTGGTAATCCCAGGGCAGGTTGCTGACCTCGCCATGCTGGCCGAATCTCGCGCCGAGATATGAAGAAGGGGCTCCACCGTTGGGGAAGATCTCCTGCCAGCCACCAGGGTAGTAATCCAGGAACGTCGCGAGCGGATCCGGCGCCGTCGACAAGTACGAGGTGGGATTCCTCACGCCTCCCGGGGCGAGCCATACGAAGTCGGTGTCGGTCGGCTTGTGGTTGAACTCGATGACATCCGTGCCCTTGTCCACGAGCACCCCTACCCTCAGCTTCTCGTTTTCGAGGAAGACCACCTGCATCCCCTTGTGCTCGTACTCCAGGATACGGGCGCCCCAGTTCCTCTGCTTTCGATGCTTTTCGTCTCCCACGAGTCTGTCCTACCTCCCACGTTCCAGATCAACGGCGAGGGAGACGAGGCTCCCTGCCGGAACGACGAACCGGACATTCGCGCCATCGACTCTCGCCTCTTCCAGGTTCTTTTCGAGATGCGACCCGACCCAGGCTCGGGCGACACCCAGCAGCCCGAACGAGACGCAGACTTCCTCATTCTCGGAGGACAGAGACTGGAGCATCACCGTGAGGTCGTGCCCCCGTCTGGAAGACATTAGGGCCACGACATCTACCAAGGGATGTTCTACGGAGCAGAAGCTACCCCGCTCGGGAAGGTCGTTCTCGGCCGACGGCGCAGAGAGGATCCCCAGTAGGGACGTCGTCAGGGCCGCTGTCCTCATACCAAGCTCGGGCGTCTCTAAATCTTCTCCCGAGGCGACCGCGTAAGAGAACTCCATCTCGCCTTGCTGGCGCGAAGGGAAGTTGGTGTCCCAGATGTTATTGAGGACCCAGGAGTATACCGTTGCAGGGTTGGCGATCTCGGGGTCGATGGTCTCGGGGAAAGGGAAGGAAGGGAGGTGGATGTTTCCGAACTGGACGAGCGGAGCCTCCATAGTGGCCCACGCCAGCCTGACCTTCTCGTTCTCGAGGCCGACCCAGTGCCGGATCGCCCGCATGTGGTCGGCCGAGCCTGGAACGTGCGGCGCTTCGGGTGAATCTATCCCCCCTGTTATCT
>JARDZQ010000390.1 GCA_029240775.1 Rubrobacteraceae bacterium
CCGGAGGTGCGCTACGTCAAGGCCGCCTACCGGAGGCCGTTCAAGAGCTACGAGACCGTCGAGCAGGACGGCGGGGGCAGGGTGACCGAGCTTACGGCCAAGCCGCTCTTCAACCTCTTCTACCCCGAGCTCACCGGCTTCGTTCAGCCGCTCGCAGGTGAGTTCGTCGCGGACAGGGAACTCTTCTGCTCCATCCCCTTCCTCACCGGCTACGCGGTGGAGACGGGGATCATGATCGACGTCCTCAAGCGTGTGGGTCTGGGCGCGATGGCGCAGGTCGACCTGGGCACCCGTCAGAACCGCCACCAGCCTTTGCGGGACCTCTCCCGTATGTCCTACGCGGTCCTGCGGGCTGTCGCTAGGCGCCTGAGGCAGGAGGGGCGCCTGAACCAGGCGAGGGACCCGAACCTGCCGGAGCAGCTCTTCCAGTTCTCCGACTACCTGCACGCCGTCGCGACCCCCGAGGGCCTCAAATTGCAGGAGTACGTCGAGGAGCTCGTCGAGCGGCCCCCCATAAACGAGGTCCTGAGGGTCGGGTAGCCGTGGTGCACGACCTCGGGGGCAAGCCCGGCGGCCCCGTAGACAAGGCTCAACACGAGGTCGAGGACTGGGAGCGGCTGGCCGACGCCATCACCGTCGCCCTGGACATCAAAGGGATAAAGACCACAGACGAGCACCGCCGCGCCATCGAGGGGCTCGAGAACTACCGGGACCTCGGCTACTACGAGCGCTGGGTCGCCGGGACCGAGCAACTGCTCGTCGAGAAGGGCATCCTCACCCGCGAGGAGATAGACAAGAGGGCGGCGGAGATCTCCCGCCGCTGGGACGGGACGTGACGGCGTTCGAGCCCGGCGACAGGGTCCGGGTACGCGCCGCCGAGAAGCCCGGCCACGTGCGTACCCCAGGGTATCTGAAAGGAAAAGAGGGGAGGATCGATTCGGTGCTCGGTACGTTCCGCAGCCCCGAGGACCTCGCCTACGGCCTCTCCGGAGAGCCCGAGAGACCCCTCTACAAGGTGGAGTTCCTGCAAACCGAGGTCTGGGACGGCTACCAGGGTCCCGCCTCCGACCGTCTCTACGCGGACCTCTACGAGCAGTGGTTGGAACGAGAGGGAGGTGCCTCATGAGCGAAGGTCACCCGCACGAGGAGATCAGGCACGAGAGCAGCCCCTACGCGGCTCGCATTCGGGCCATAGAGGCGCTGCTCCTCGAGAAAGGCGTCCTCACGGAGCCGGAGATCCAGGACCGCATCGCTTACATGGAGGCCCGCTCGCCTGCCAACGGGGCGAGGCTCGTAGCGCGGGCGTGGGTGGACCCGGAGTTCAAAGAACGCCTCCTCTCCGACACCAAGGGCGCAGCACAGGAGCTCGGCATAGACGCCTCCGGACCCGTGGAGTTCGTAGTCGTGGAGAACACGCCGGCGGTGCACAACCTGATCGTCTGCACCCTCTGCTCGTGCTACCCGCGGGCCATCTTGGGACGCCCGCCCGACTGGTACAAGAGCTTCGAGTACCGCTCGCGTGCCGTCAGAGAGCCCCACGCCGTCATGCGCGAGTTCGGCTTCGAACCGCCCGAGGGCGTCGAGGTCGCCGTCCACGACAGCACGGCCGATATACGGTACATGGTGCTGCCGATGCGCCCGCCCGGCACCCAAGACATGAACGAGGAACAGTTGGCCGAGCTGGTCACGCGCGATTCCCTGATCGGGGTCTCCGTTCCCGCTACGCAGGGGAATAACGGCTCAGCACTTCAGCGCCTTCCAAGATCTGTACGCCGGGATACTTAGCGGCTAACCATCCCGGCGTGGGCTCCCGGCGGATACTCTTGGCAAACGAATCTCGTTGGCGTCGCCGGGCGGCACGCGAATACCCTTGCTGATCGGCTATCCGACCTTCTCTTTCTCCTCCTCTCTTTCGTTCGCGGCGAGCACTTTATCCACGAGGTTCGGCGGGACTTCCTCGTAGTGACCGGACTCGACGTGGAAGTTGGCGCGGCCGCCGGTGATGGAGCGAAGGTCACGGGCGTAGGTGAGCATCTCGATCTGGGGCACCTCGGCCTGTATGACCTGGCGCTCTCCGCGCTGCTCGATGCCCATCGGGCGCCCGCGCCTGCCCGAGAGGTCGCCCATGATGTCCCCGACCATCTCCGTCGGCGCGAGTACCTCGACCCTGACGTAGGGCTCCAGAAGGACCGGCCTTGCCTGCTCGACGGCGTTCTTGAACGCCATGGACCCCGCGACCTTGAACGCCATCTCCGATGAGTCTACCGAGTGGAAGGCACCGTCGTAGAGACGAACCTTCACATCCACGACCGGGTAGCCGGCGATCGGCCCCTGGCGCATCGCCTCCACGATACCCTTCTCGACCGCCGGGATGAACTGGCGTGGGATCGCACCTCCCACGATGGCGTTCTCGAACTCGAAGCCCTCGCCGCGCGGGAGCGGAGAGACCTCGATTCTTGCGTCCCCGAACTGCCCGCGTCCGCCGGTCTGCTTCTTGTAGCGGCCCTGGGCCTGCTCGGTGCCCATGATCGTCTCCTTGAACGGAACCTTGGGCTCCCTGGAGGCGACCTCGACCCCGTAGCGCCTGCTTATGCGCTCGAGCGCGAGCTCGACGTGCATCTGCGCGAGCCCGGCCAGGATGTCCTCCTCCGTCGCCTCGTCGCGCTCCAGCTTGAGCGAAGGGTCCTCGTCGGTTATGCGCTTTATGGCGTCGAAGACCTTCTCCTCCTCGCCGCGCGCCCTGGCCCCGACCGCGAACGAGGACGTCGGCTCCGGCAGCTCCACCGGCTCGAAGACCATCGGCCTCTCCGGTTTGCATAGAGTGTCGAAGGTATTGGTGTCCTTGAGCTTGGCGACGGCAATGATGTCGCCGGCGACCGCCTCGTCCACGGAGACGCGCTCCTTGCCGACGAGGTGCGCGATACCCCCGAGCCTCTCGGCGGAGCCCGTGCGTGGGTTGGTGAGCGCCTCGTCCGAGCGGCACCGCCCGCTCACAACCCGCAAGACGCTCAGACGCCCGGCGTACGGGTCCTGGTAGGTCTTGAACACGTAGGCCGCGAACGGCCCTTCCGGATCGCAGGGGACCTCATCACCTTTGTCGTCTATCCAGCGCGAGCGGTCCACGCTGCCCGCTACAACGTCCAGCAGCCGGTCCATCCCTACGTTGCGCTCCGCGCTGGTCGCCAGGACCGGGATGATGACGCCGTCGGCGATGCCCTTCCTTATCCCCTCGAACGCCTCCTCCGTCGAGAGCTCCTCACCCTCGAGGTACTTTTCCAAGAGCGTGTCGTCGCTCTCGGCGATGGCCTCGAAGAGCTGTATCTTGGCCTCGTCTACCTCGTCCTCCATCCCTTCCGGGATCTCTGCTCTCTGCTCCCCTTCGATGAAGGCCGTTCCGCTCAGCAGCCCGTAGACGCCCTTGAGGTCGTTCTCGCGCCCTATCGGAAGGTTCAGGGGCACGACCGCCTGCCCGAACCTCGCTCTTAGCTGCTCGACCACAGCACCGAAGTCCGTGCGCTCCCGGTCGAGGTGGTTGACGACGATAACGTGCGGGATCCCCTCCCTCTCCCCCCTCCGCCACACACGCTCGGTGACGACCTGGATGGGGTCCTGCGCGTGCACCACCAGGATGGCGCAGTCCGCCACCCTCTGGGCTACGAACGCGTCAGCGATAAAGCCCCCGTCGCCGGGGGTGTCCAGCACATTGACCTGGCGCCCCTTCCACTCGAGGGTGGCGACGCTCATCCCGAGCGTCATCCCGCGCTCGGCCTCCTCGTCGGTGTAGTCGAGGACGTGATGCCCCGCAGGACCGCTCCTCCCCGACGCCAGCCCGATCATCGTCTCCGCGATCGCCGTCTTTCCGCTGCCCCGGTGGCCGATCAAGCATACGTTCCGGATCACTGCCGGCTCCACAGCCACGAGACCCTCCTTTCCTCGACCCAACCTGTCGCCCCTTACGGGGCGTTCAGCTTACCGCAAGGTCACCCGCCGCGCAGCCAACCCGGCGCAGGCCAGCCAGCGAGGCATGACACGCTACACGTGCGGAGATCGTAACGAGCTCGTAAGGGCAAAAACCACTCGTATAGGGTATGCGATTGATCTTTTTGAGACGTATGGTACGGGCTTGAAGAAGGTGGGAAGAGTCCTTCCGGGTGAGCGGTGGATGGCGGTCTCGAACTACTTCAAGATACTCACGCCCCAGTCCTTGACCTCCTGCAAGTGGTCCCCGCCACCACAGGCGGATACAACGAGCAAGACGGCAAGCGCGGCGACAAGCGACGCGAGCCTTCGTTGGCTCCTACTCCCATTCATGCCTCCCGTTCCCGAAATGCTCGGGCTTCGATTGACCCTTCACGAGGTGCTCTAGAGTGGCCTAGCGGCGCGAGTACGAGGTTATGCGCTCCCTGAGCCGCCGCTTTCTCTCGGCGTTTTTGTGGTCTGCTATCACGACCTTCGAGGCGTTGAGCCCGGGGATGCCCATGACGCCGCCGCCGGGGTGAGTGCCCGACCCGCACAGGTACAGACCGCTCACGGGCGTCTTGTAGCCCGCGAGCTCGGGGGTGGGGCGGAAGGAGAAGAGCTGGTCCAGCGACATCTCGCCCTGGAAGATGTTCCCACCGATGAGGCCGAGGCGTTGCTCGAGGTCGTAGGGCGTGAGGACCTGGCGCTCTATGACCGAGTCCCTGAAGTTCGGGGCGTACTCGCCCAGGGTCTCCACGACCCGGTCGCCCAGAGCCTCGCGCGCGCCGTCGTCCCAGCTACCATCTCGCGGCTCGTAGGGAGCGTACTGTACGAAGCAGGTCATAATGTGCTTCCCCTCGGGAGCTATCGTCGGGTCCTTTGTGGTGGGGATCACCGCGTCTATCATCGGGCCTTCGGAGAAGTGGCCGTACTTGGCGTCATCCCAAGCTCTCTCCAGGTATTCGAGGGTGGGGCTGATCATGATCTCCGGGTGCTGCGGCCCTACCTCCTTGCCTGGCATAGCCGCAAGGTCAGGCAGCTCCGAGAGCGCGAAGTTGACCTTGGCAGAAGGACTCCGGTTCCTGAAGCCCCGCAGCTCCTCCACGATCTCATCGGGGAGATGCTCCGCCCCGAGGAGCGAGAGGAGCGTCGTCTCGGGGTGCGCGCCGGAGACGACGATGCCGGCCTCGAAGGTGGTACCGTCTCTCAGAGTAACGCCGGTCGTCCGGCCATCCTTGACGTCTATGGCGGCGACCTCGGCGTTTGTCCGGACCTCCGCTCCCGCGGCGCGAGCCGAGGCCGCTATCGCCTCGGAGACCCTACCCATCCCACCGCGCACGAAGCCCCAGCCGCCCGTCACGCCATCTATCTCACCCATCCTGTGGTGCAAGAGCACGTAGGCCGAGCCGGGGCTCAT
>JARDZQ010000391.1 GCA_029240775.1 Rubrobacteraceae bacterium
CAGAGGCTGGGGGGCACGCTCACGCTCGAGAGCGAGCCTGGCAAAGGTACCACGGTTCGCGCTCACCTCCCCATCCGGCCCGTTGACAACGTAGCGTCTGGCGCGTAGAGCATTCGCTCGTCCGGCGCTCTAGGCCGCCCCTCGCCTGTCCGCGGGCTCTACAGGGTACTTCGACCTCCACGCCTCGTAGCCCCCCAGGAGGGCCGTCGCCTCGAAGCCCAGGTTCTGTAGCAGCCGCGCCGCCCGGGCGCTGGTCGCCTCGTCCGGTCAGGTGCAGTAGGTGGTGATCGGGGGCAGATGCGGCTCGCCGTCGGGGTGGTCGGCGAGGTAGCCCATCGCCCAGTCCTGGACGTGGTCCGGTAAAACCCTCACGCTGCCAGGGATGCGCGCCGGATCCCGCTCGTACTGGGAGCGCGTTCGCACATCGAGCACCAGCGGCGGGTGCGCACCCTCCAGCCGCCTGGCCAGCTCGTCGGCGGAGATGCGGAGCGCTCCCTCGCTGCCCGCGAAGAGCCCCGCCGCAGTGCTCTCGCGCTCCTCCTCGAGCGTTGTCCTCTCGACGGTCCGGCCGTAGAGGGACGAGAAGGGTGTCGCCGTGGCCCCGTGCGCGACGACTGAGATGGTGACGACGACGCCCACCACGGCGAGCAGGACCTCCGCGCCCGGTACACCGTCTTGTACGACGAGCAGGGCCAAAAGGAGCGAGTTCAGACCACGCGGACCGAACCACCCGATGAACGCTCTTGCCAGGGGACTGACCTTCGCGCGTCTCAAGACCAGGCCGATCGCGAGGGGGCGGGCGACGAATATCACCAGGGCGGCGAGGATCAGCGTGGACCCGAGCGGCGCCTTGAAAGCGATCTCAGATATCACCGCTCCGAACAGCACAAACGTCAGGAGCATCGCCGCCTCGGCGGTAGTCTCGCCGTACTCCAGGAAGCAGTCGCAGAGGTCGACGTTGAGCGCGGCGACGGCGAAGCCCGCCGCGAACGCCGCCAGGAACCCGTCGCCGCCCGAGAGCTGCCCGGCGGTGAAGGCAAATAGAACCAAGCCTATCCCGTAGAGGGCCTGGTATTCGCGCCGGATACCAAACGCCGCGTCGACCTTGCTCATGATCCAGGCTCCCGCCGCCCCGACCGTAATCCCGACCACGGGACCGACAACGAAGATTCGCCCGACGTACGTCAGCCAGTCCAACACGCCACCAGCCTCGGCGTTCGCGAAGGCTACCAGGACAAGGAGCACCGGCAGCACCACCAGGTCGTTCGTCCCCGCTTCGATGGTGAGAGCACGACGGATGGATCGTGGGATGCGCTCGTTGCGGACCACATCTCGCAAGACGACCGGGTCTGTCGAAGCGAGGATAGTGCCGACCAGGAGTGACTGGACCACCGAGAGCCCCAGCAAGAGATACGAGCCCAGGGCAATTAGGGCTATGATGATGACGGTGCCAGGTCCGAGCGAGAGCATCGGGATGAGGCCCGCCGCCCCGATCTCGCCAATCCTGAGCCGCGTCGCGTCCAGAAAGAGCGCCAGCGCCAGCACGAGGAACGCCACGGCTTCCAGACCTGCGCTCTCGGGTTCGATCTCGAGGACGTCAAGGCCGTTAGCGCCAAGCAGGAAACCCAGGCCCAGGAAGATGATCGGAAAAGAGAGGGGCGCCCGCTCGATGACCCCCGAAGCGAGCCCGGAGACGATCAGCACCAGGCCAACCAGGGCGTAGATCGTCAGCAGGTCGAGCATGGAGCACCCTTTCCGTTACGACCGGGCATCTCTGGCCAACCAAGCCCCCGCAACCCTGCACCTCTGTCCTCGATCAGAAGCGCGGCGAGCAGGCCTGCCGTCTGGAAGTAGGCGCTGTTGATGGCCGAAGCCATCCCCACGCCGACGCCATGGCGAACAGCACGGCGTCGATGGAGAACGCGCCGGCAGGTAGTCGCCTGAAGCACCGCCCACCGGGACCAGCGAAGCCAGAAAGAGCGTATAGGCTGCCACCATCTACCGGGCGTCCACCGCGGTCGCACCTACAGAGGTGCGTATGGCGGGCAGCGCCACAGTGACGACCGTCTCGTCTATGAAAGCCATGCTCGATCCCAAGATCGTCGCCGCCAGGATCCACGACGCGGCGTTCGGGGAGCAAGGCGAGTTCGCCCTCTTCGAGCGGCTGACTCCTTCGCCGCAGGGCTGCCTGATCACCTGCGCCATCGATATCTATACCTTTCTTTCACGTCGCTCTAGTGGATCTTCGAGTCTTTTCCGGCCCCGTGGCGTTCGTTTGCGCGACAGATTCCGGGTTATCGAGACCCAGCTTGGCTTTGACGAAGAGCTCGTGCACCGACTGGATGGTGATGGCACCCGCTCCTACGGCCGATGCCACCCTCTTGACCGACCCGTACCGGACGTCCCCGGCCGCGAAGACCCCCGGAACGCTCGTCTCCATGGGCAGCGGAAGGCGCCCGAGCGGCCAGCCTCGGGGAGATCCACCGTCCTGCAGGAGATCGGGGCCCGTGACTACGTAGCCTTGCTGGTCGCGCACGATCTCCTCGGGCAGCCACCCCGTATGGGGCTCCGCGCCGATGAGTATGAACAGCGCCGCAGCCGCGACCGTCTCGGTGAGCCCGGAGTCCAGGTCCTTCAGGACGAGGTGCTCCAACCTCCCTTCCCCGCCGCCGTCGACCACGCGAGTGCCGAAACGAACGTCGATGTTCTGCGCCGCCTCGATCTCCTTTATGAGGTAGTCAGACATGCTGGTGGTAAGTGAGCGACCGCGCACCACCAGCGTTACATGCGAGGCGTATTCCGAGAGGTGTGTAGCGGCTTGACCCGCGGAGTTGGCACCGCCGACCACGTAGACTTCCTGCCCCGTCATCGCTTTGGCCTCGGTCACGGCTGCCCCGTAGAACACCCCTGTACCCACAAGTTCCTCCAGGCTCGCTACGCCCAGACGCCGGTAGGAGACCCCGGTGGCCAGGACCACGGCTCTGCCCGTTACCTCCGTCCCGTCGGAGAGGGTAACGCCCAGCTCCCTCCCTTTGGCACGCAGAGAGGTGGCGTCGCGCATGAAGCGGAAGACGGCGCCGAACCACCACGCCTGCTCGGT
>JARDZQ010000016.1 GCA_029240775.1 Rubrobacteraceae bacterium
AACGGCGTGCTAAGATCTCCTGACAGCGGCGTGAGCACGGGTCACAGAGCATGATCGGGCACATCAAGACGAGCTGGCGAATCTTCGCGAGCGGCAGGCCGGGCCTCCGCTTTAGGGAGCGTTACCGGCTTCGCCAGAGCCGGGCTCGAGGGCGTAGCAGGCTCCACCCGGCGCGCCTGTTGCACCTCGCGGGGGGCGCCGCGCTCGTCGTCTTCAGCGCCTTCTTAGGATGGCTGCCCGTCCTGGGCTGGGGGACGGCCTTCTTAGGGCTCGCCTTGATCGCCGGCGAGTTCTACCCGGTCGCCCGCCTGATGGACCGGGTAGAGGCGAGCGCCAGGATCCTGTTCGGACCGCTGGGGAAGAAGCTGGCGAGGTTGCCCGCCTGGGCGCAGCTCTCCGCCTCGTTGACGGTCGCGCTGGCGACCTTCGCGGTCGTGTACGGACTCTACTCGATCACTCTCGGCGGCTAGGACCCCCATACCGGGCCGCCTCAGCCGGGAGGCGTGCCTTCCACCGGGGTGCTATCGCTGACCGACCAGCCGCCGGAGAACTGGGCCGAACACACCACGCCGTAGCTAGCCTCCGGCTCGAGTGACCCCCCGTCTCCCTCGGCCGCGACGAACTCCTGGGTGAAGGTGCGATCCGACCAGTCCATCTGCGTCCCCACCGAGCGATCCCACCACCGTGTGGACCTCCCAGAGGCGCCCCCCTCGAGGAGGTCGCAGTGCACGGAGGAGACATCCCCCTTCCACGTCCCCTTCAGCACGGCCTTCTGGCCTTCCCAGCGCGCGCCGGCGAGGCTCAACCTGTTGTCGGGGACCGTCGTCCCGGCGCTTGCGGAGGTCCCGGTGTTGGGGGCGGCGCCTTCCTCGACGGGAGAGTCGGCCCGGTCGCCAGCCGCCAACGACAGCACGGTGGTGGTTAGGAGGTAGGAGAGCGAGAACAGGAAGAGCCCGGCGAAGAGCAGCGCGAGCGCCTTCTGGGCCAGGTTCAGCCCCGAGAACCAATCGTACGCCCTCCGCAGCACGGCGCAAAGCATATCTGAACATATTCCTCGTCGCTCTCCGGCGGTGGCCCACTCCTCTGAGAACGCTTCTACCAGACGGTCCTGCGGATAACCTCGAGGCGCACTCCGAACTACAGATCCCGCCTCTTAGCCCACAGCCCCCGGATACCGATCGTCTCGGCGTCGAAGAGCGCCACGTAACCGCAGCTGTCGCACAGTATCTTCACGACCCCACCGCCTTCGGTCAGGTCCTCGTCGTCCTCCTCCAGGAGAGCCCTGACGTAGGCGGCATCGGCGAAGCGCCACCTGTCCTGCCCGCATAACGGGCACATGACGACCGCCTTCGAGCGCATCCACTCCTCCAGGATGTGTCGCTGCGAAGGGCTAAGAGGCACGAGGCGCCTCCCTCATGGGAGGCGCCTCGGAGATCTGGATCACGGCGCCCCACGGATAGAAGAGGGGCCGCGCCGGGTGTTCGCCGTGGCCCTCCACCGTCAGGACAATGCCCCTGTCGTTGACCTCTTCGAGTTGGCCGTCGGCGTACTCCGCGCTGCTACCCGAGACGAAGATGAGCTCCACAGACCGCCCGATCCAGGCTTCGGGGATAGGCGTGTTCCCAACGGCCTCGCTCAACCTCCTCGGCCTCGCCTTCTCTGCCGACCCGCGGTCCGTTCCCTCACAAGGTCCAACTCCTGCGCCCTCTCGTCGCGGTGCGATCCGCTCCGCAGCGTCCCGATCCGTCTGCCGGCCTCTGTCTCGAAAGCGGCCTTGAAGCCTTCTCGTGCATGACCCATCCTTTCCCGGGCTTTCGTCCCCGTCCCAGGGTCATGGTACTACCCTTACCGGCCCCCGTCCGGTCGGTGGTGCGCTATACTCCGGGCACAGGAAGGAGGACGCGTGCAGCAACGCACCGTCGAGAATCACCCTCACCGTCTCACAAGCTGATACGCCCCCTAGACGGCGAGTCGCCGGGTCTCGAGGCCGCGCCAACCGAGCAGAACGCCCTGCGCGCTACCCGGCGTCTGATCGCCCGGATCAAGTGCGACGCGTGCGGCGGCGTACGGCAGGCAATAGCGTGGCGGGTCCTCAACGCGGATGACGCTCAGATCATCGATGAAGATACCCTGGCCCAGCAAGAGTGCGACCTGGCGCTGTTCCGACGCTGGCACCAGCGGCGCGGGACGGACCCTGGGGTGGCGCTGAATGAGCTGAGGCGGCGCACCGGGCTACACGCCCTGCACGTGGCCGGGGAGAACGGGCGCAACGCGATCCCCGGGCAACCGAATCCGGACTAAGAACCGGGACTCGCGTCCCCCGAGCTTCCGGGCTCACTCCTCCCCCGCAAAGAGAGCTGGCAGGCCCGGTACCGGGCCCGCCAGCTCTCTTTGCGCCTTGTACCTCCCGGCAGCTAAACGCCCCGGGCGGTCTGGTCGTCTACGTCTATCTCCTCGCGCCTTACGTCCTCCTCAACTACCTCGGTGTCCTCAACCACGTCCTTGCGAATCCTGACTTCCTCCTTGTCTACAGGCCGCTTCTCCACAACGACCTCCTCCTCGGTGAGAGGCACCCTTACCTCGCCAATTCTCTGCGCCTCCGTGGTCGCAGCCCCTTCCTCGACGGGAATGCGCTCCACGCTTACCTCCTCGTGGCGGGTCGGCACCTCTAGTCTCTCGCGGTCGGTACAGACGCGCTTGCGGACGCTGGCCTGCCCTGCCTCGCGCTCGCGGGTAACTGCTGCGAGCTCTTCTTCGGTCCTCTGTACTCTCAGCTCGTCCTCGAGGTCGTCGCCCCGGTTCTGGTTGGTCGGCTTGCCTAGACCCTACCCGCCAGAACGGCGATTTAAAGGCGTTCACGGTGTCACAGAGCACATCCGGCCAAAGGATGTGGGGAGTTTGGTCCGAAAGGTGTAGTCTCGGTGGAGTCTCGTGTCCTGCGACACTGGACGCCGGGACGACAAGGCCTCCACTATGCAGAGCCACCGGTCTGAGGCAGCCTGAGCGCGAGAGGTTAGAACGATCACCATCGCCGGGTAGACTTAAGGGCAGGCGAGACCGTGCACTCCCTGGGGGATGCCAAGTTGAAGATACCCGGCAAACAGATACTCAAGCGAGCCGAGGAGAAAGGCAACCAGGCCGAGGTGCCCGTGGCCGAGAACCTCGGGCTCGTGGACTTCTTCAAACTCACCTTCAAGGAGGTGGGTGAGGACCACGTCTCGGCCTTCGCCGGGAACCTCACCTACAAAGCGCTCTTCGCCATCTTCCCTTTCTTCACATTTTTGCTCTCGCTGCTCGGTCTCTTCAACGCCACCAGCCTGGTCACGGACATGCTAAACCGCGTCTCGGGCGCGTTGCCGGAGTCAGCCACGACCTTCATCGAGAACCAGATCATCCCGCTCACCAAGAGCCAGGCCGAGAGCGCCTTCACCTTCGCTGCGACAATCTCGCTCCTCCTGGCCCTCTGGGGTGTCTCCGGGGCGTTCCGGTCGATCATGGAAGCGATGAACGTCATGTACGAGGTGGAGGAGGACCGGCCGTTCTGGAAGCAGTACGGCATCTCCATCTTCCTCTCGCTCGCGATCATCGTCCTCATGTTCACCGCCTTCGGCATAGTCATCTTCGGCAGCTCCTTCGGCGGTGGTCTGGCACAGGCGATCGGGCTCGGCTCCGTCTTCCAGACGGTGTGGAGCATCGTGCAATGGCCGATCGTGACCTGCATAGTACTCTTCACCTTCGCGGTGATCTACTATTTCGCCCCGGCGGCCAAGCAGAGGTTTCGCTGGATCAGCCCCGGCGCCGTCCTCGCCTTCGTCTTCTGGCTCCTGTTCTCGCTCGCGTTCTCGTACTACGCGAGTAACTTCGGCTCCTACAACGAGACGTACGGGTCGCTGGCGGGTGTGATCCTACTGATGCTCTATATCTACTACTCGGCGTTCATCATGCTCATAGGGGCCGAGATGAACCAGGTGATCGAGTGGCACATCCCCGCCGGCAAGAACGAGGGCGAGAAGGTCCCGGAGGAGGACAGAAAGCCGGACGTCCACCGGCTGGCCAGGGACGACGAACGGCAGACCGAGAGCCGCTAATATCCACCGTCCTGCGCCCGGACAGACCTCTTGAGAATCTACGGCCTCGACTTCACAAGCGCCCCGAGCCGCAAGAAACCGCTCACGCTTGCTGAGTGCAGGCTAGAGGACGCGGTGTTGGAGGTCCAGAGTTTTGAGTGCTTGACTACCTTTCAGGTGTTCGAGGACTTCTTGTGGTGCGACGGCGCATGGGTGTGTGGGATGGATTTCCCCTTCGGCCAGCCACGAGAACTGATTACAGCACTCGAGTGGCCATCGAAATGGGACGAGTACGTTGCCGCGGTTGCACGGCACAATAAGGAAGACTTCGAGAACCAAGTAGCAGAGTACATGGCCGGGAGAGACGCCGGTGAGAAACTTCTCTACAGATGTACTGATCGCGCTGCGGAAGCACAATCTCCAATGAGGTTTCATGGAACTCCAGTCGGGAAGATGTTTTATCAAGGCGCGCCCCGCCTACTCAGGTCGGGTCTGAGCATCCAACCTTGCCGGCCAACGGACGAGAGCAGGACGGTGATTGAAGCCTACCCCGCGCTCGTCGCCCGCCGCTTCCTCGACCGCGCGAGCTACAAGGACGATGCCCGCAAGAAGCAGACGGAGGACCATCGGGTTGCGAGGAAGCAAGTCGTCTCAGGGCTGAGGTCCGAGGCCCTGAAGCGAACCTACGGCTTCGTCGTCGAGATGGACCGCTCCCGGGAGAGAGAATTTGTCCGGGATCCCGCAGCCGACGCGCTCGACTCCCTGCTCTGCGCGGTGCAGGCTGCGTGGGCGTACACTAAGAGAGACGAGAACTACGGCGTCCCGCCGGAGCGCGACCCGGACGAGGGTTGGATTCTCGACCCCGAGCTGCTGGTGAATGGGAAGACTTGAGAAGCGTGCCCTACGGCGAGAAGTTCGAGGAGGCCCTGACCTATGCGGCGCGGCTGCATCGGGACCAGACGCGCAAGGCCACCGGCATCCCCTACGTCACGCACCTGCTCGCGGTCGCGGCGATCGTCGGCGAGAACGGCGGGACCGAGGACGAGGTCGTCGCAGCCCTCCTGCACGACGCCCCCGAGGATCAGGGCGGAGAGACGCGACTGGCAGAGATCCGCGAGCGGTTCGGCGCCGAGGTAGCCGACATCGTGGCCGGCAACAGCGACACCTACCAGGAACCGAAACCGCCCTGGCGCGGGCGCAAAGAGAGGTACGTGGCCCACGTCGCCCGCGCGCCGCATTCCGTGCGGCTCGTCTCCGCGGCGGACAAGCTGCACAACGCCCGGTCCGTCCTCGCGGACCTGCGCTGCCTCGGCGAAGATCTCTGGCCGAGGTTCAACGGGGGCAGGGAGGGTACGCTCTGGTACTATCGGGCGCTGGTCGAGGCGTTCAGGAGCGCCGGCTCGAACCCTGTAGTCGAGGAGCTTGACCGGGTCGTCGGCGAGCTTGAGCGCCTCGCCCGCAAGAGAGACTAGGAGGAGAGCTTTGCAGACCGAGCCCTTGCGCCTCGGCATCCTGGGGGCGGCCAGGATAGCCATCGGCGCCATCATCCCCGCCGCCGCCCGGACAGACGCGGTCGAGGTCGGCGCCGTCGCCACCCGCGGGGGCGAGAAGTCGCAGGTCCTCCGCGAGGCAGCGCCACATTCCGTGCGGCTCTTCGAGGACTACGCCTCCCTCCTCGAAGACCCGGGCGTCGAGGCCGTCTACGTCCCGCTCCCGAACTCGATGCACGTCGAGTGGACGCTCAGGTCGCTCGCGGCGGGCAAGCACGTCCTGTGCGAGAAGCCGTTTTCGCTCGATGCGGGCGGCGCCGAGCGGGCCGTGGAGGCCGCGCGAGGAGCGAATCTCACGCTGATGGAGGGCTTCATGTACCGTCTCCACCCGCAGACACTGCGACTCAAAGAGCTCATCTCCGGAGGCACGGTCGGCGAGGTGCGGCAGGCCGTCGCCCAGTTCGGGCACCGGCTCGACGACCCGGCGGACGTGAGGGCCATCGGCTCGCTCGGCGGAGGCTCGCTCGGCGACGTGGGCTGCTACTGCGTGAGCGCGCTCAGGCTCGCCTTCGGAAGCGAACCACTGCGGGCCTCGGCATTCGCCCGCTTCGACGAGGAGGGCGCCGACAGGGAGCTCGCCGGCATCCTAGAGTTCGACGCCGGCTTCGGGGTCGTCTCCAGCAGCATCTCCTCCGCGCGGCGGGAGCGGCTGGAGATCGTGGGCTCCGAAGGGACCATCTCCCTCAACGCGCCCTTCCGCGCGGACAAGTCCGGCGGGAAGCTCGAGCTCTCGAAAGGCGGCGAGACCTCAACGGAGACCTTCGAGGCTGCCGACCCGTACCGCGCAGAGCTCGAAGAGTTCGCGGAGGCGATCCGCGAGGGACGCGATCCCGCAGTCGGACCATCGGAGATACTCGGCAACGCCCGCGCCATACACGCCCTGCTCTTCTCAGCCCGCCAGGACGGGCGAGCGCAGAGCCTCTAAAGCGGTTTGCGAAAGGATCGCGCCTTCCGGGAAGCGAGGCTTTGAGGGTCGGGGAGTAGGGAAAGCGTCCCGCAAAGAGCACCCCTAAGAACCTGAGAACCTCTTCCCCGAACGCTCGTACTTTCCGCAATCCGCACTAGGCGCAGCGCTTCTAGCGGTGCTGGGCGCTTACCTGACCACGGCCCCATCGTCGCGGATGATCTCGACCGCCTCCGGGTCGGTGTGGAAGACGCGAACCCGGACGGTCGAGGCGGCGAGCACGAAGCCGACGATGCCGCCCCGCAGATCCGCGGGGTTCGCCCGCTCGACCCAGCCGACCTCGGCGTTCGAGAGGTCGGCGTCTGTGGTGACGAAGCGCTGGAGGAGCAGGCTCAGGGGCACGCGCAGCACGAAGGCGAGGAGTATGGAGCCCAGGATCAGCGGATACAGTGGCCATCCCAGGTACAGCCCGAGACCTAAAGAGCCGAGGAAGAAGATCGCGGCGAGCAGGTTGGCCGCCACGATTGTCGTGCCGCAGTTGCGGTGAATGGCGAGCCCCTTCTCCCCGCCCCGCAGCCGCCTTAGAGCCTCCCTCGCCGCGGTCTCGACCTCCTCGAATGACCGGGCGCCCTGGACGAAGAAGCCCTCGTCGGTGGAGAACCCGTTCAGCTTGCGGCCCGGCTCGCGCTCCATCATCACGACGATGGTGGCGTGCTCGAGGGCGTGATTGCGCCTGAGGATCCTATTCCCGATTATCGCCCTGAGCTGCCGCGGATACACCAATAGGCTCCCGACCGCCTGCAACGAGAAGAGGATCGGCAAAACGAACAGAAAAAGCACCACGAACAACGCCACCAATAACACGAACACCAGGGCCACGCTCTCACCTTCGCCGGAAGTTTTTACGTACTCAGATTATATACGAGCGACCGCCTCTTCAGGCTTCAGGTCTCAGGCATCAGGAAAGACTGAAACCTCTAGCCTGAAGCCTATCCGAAAGGCAGCGTCACCTCACCAGGTCGCTCCAGGTCGTGGAGCAGCGTGAGGGCGGCGAGCGCGACCTCCCGGTGTTGCTCCCTGTCTCCCGGCTCGCCCATGGGATAGTTGTAAGGGAACCGGACCCGCGCCACCCGCGGCGCCTCGACCCCGTCCTCCATGGCTAGCGTCACCGTAGGTATCCCCCGCTCCTCTATGGCACTGCAGACCAGCCCGACGGACCGGTGACACAGCGGTCAGGAGGGCGTGAGGAGCGCAGCGTCCACCCCGTCGTCTGCCAGCTTGGCTACGACCTCGGGTGCTGTCTCCCCGATGAGTGGTCGGGGGTCGTGGATGGCCCCCATGAAGCTGAAGTGGCGGTTGTTCAGATCCCCCACAACCGCCTCATCCTTTAGTCTCTGCAGGGTCCACAGAGGGAAGACGGTGTCGAGGTCCGTACCCTCGTCGGGCCGGTAGTAGGCGTGGGTCCAGGTGAGTTCGACGGCTCCGGTCGGTATCTCCCGATACGAGCAGTCGCCTAGCGGGTCGTCTATGTCGAACCGGGGCTGTGTGGGCAGGTGGACCCCGCCGGTGGTGACGAGCGCGAGGCGACTCTCGTCGAGGGGTTTGTGCGGGCGGGCGAAGGGAGGCATGCCTCTAGACGTTGAAGCGGACGAGCATGACGTCTCCGTCTCTGACGACGTAGTCGCGGCCTTCGAGGCGCACCTTCGCCTCCTCGCGGGCCTTCGCCCAGGACCCGGCGGCCACGACGTCCTCCCAGTTACCCACCTCCGCCGCTATAAAGCCGCGCTCCATGTCGGTGTGGATCCTGCCCGCGGCCCGCCGCGCCGTCGAGCCCTCCCTTACCGTCCAGGCTCGCGCCTCTTTCTCGGCCGCGGTGAAGAAGGTTATGAGGCCGAGAAGACGGTACGCAGCCCGGATGAACCCCTCGAAGCCCGTGCTCTCCACCCCGAGCATCCCCAGATACTCCCGCGCCTCCTCCTCGGGAAGCTCGGCGACCTCGGCCTCGAGCCGCGCGGAGATCCGCACCGCCTCGGCCCCCTCATGCGCAGCAAACTTCTCTACATCCGCGCTGCAACGGTCGCCGTCCGCGACGGACTCCTCGTGCACGTTCGCCACGTAGAGGGTCGGCTTGGCCGTGATGAGGCTCCTGAGGATCTCCTCGAGCGCCTCGGACCCCCCGGCGAAACCGCGGGCTGACTCTCCAGCCGAGAGGTGGTCCCTAAGCCTCTCGAGCTCCGCTACCTCGGCCTTGAGCTTCGCGTCTCCGCTCTTTGCGGCCCTGCTCGTCCGCTCGAGGCGCCTCTCGACCGTCGCGAGGTCAGCGAGCAGGAGCTCGGTGTTTATGGTCTCCGCATCGCCGACAGGGTCCACACCGCCGTGTACGTGCACCACGTTCTCGTCCTCGAAGCACCGCACCACGTGCGCCACGGCGTCGCACTCCCGGATGTGCCCGAGGAACTGGTTCCCCAGTCCCTCCCCCCGGCTGGCCCCGCGCACCAGCCCGGCGATGTCCACGAAGTCCACCGTCGCCGGCACGACCTTCTTGCTGCCCATCACCTCCGCCAGGGCGGGCAGACGCCCGTCCGGGACGACCGCGACGCCCAGGTTAGGGTCGATCGTCGTGAACGGATAGTTCCGGGCCTCAGCCCCCGCCCGCGTCAAGCTGTTGAACACCGTGGACTTGCCAACGTTCGGCAGCCCCACTATTCCGACCTTCATGCGCTTTATTGTAGCAAGTAGTAGCAACCTGGAGGATATCGTTCTGCGAGGGTACGGTAGAATCGGGCTGCTACGGAAACATTCGGATGACGGAGAGAAGACCTTGGACCGTCAGATGCAGATACAGATACTGCTAGACCATTACCAGAGGCCGCGACGCCGGGGCGCTTTGGAGGACGCCGACGTAGCGATGCCTGGCGGCAACCCGGGCTGCGGCGATGTGGTGACGGTCTACCTCAAGGGAGCGGAGGACCACGAGCACATAGAAGATGTCTCCTATGAGGGGGAGGGCTGCACCATCAGCATGGCCGCCGCTAGCATGTTGCTGGAGCAGGTCCACGACGGCGACCTGACCATGGACGAGGTCCTCCAGATGGACTACAACGAGATGATCGAGCAGCTCGGACGCCAGATCGTCGCCTCCCGCCCCAAGTGCGCAACTCTAGGCCTCGGCACCCTGAAGGCCGCCATAAGGAAGTACCAGAAGGACAGACGCCTCGCCGAGGCCGGCGTCGCGCGTCCAGACGAGGTGGATTTCGTCTTCGGCGAGGACGCCGCCGAAGCAGCGAAGAAACAGGTCTAGTCAGCACGCTCCGGCCTTTTCAAGGCGTTCCTTTCAGCATCTCAGCTTCTTTCTTCTCTGGCCTTTCCCTGAGGCGCTTTGCGCGAGTGCTCGGATAGCGTGTCGGGGTGCGGCCAGGGAGGCTCTGCTGAAATGCTGCGAAGCCGCGCAGCGTGCTGAAACGCTACTTCCTCGTCACCCAGGCGCCGGCTGCGGTGGAGGCGAGGATCAGGACGACGGCCTGGAAGATGGCCGCCACGGCGATGCTCAGGAGGAAGATCTGCCATGCCTCCTGCGAGGATACCTGCGTACCGAGCACCTCCGAGAGGGTAGCGGCGATGCGCGGCGACCCTATGGCTCGCGCCGCCACCAGCGCTCCGGCCGAGGCCCCGATCACGAACGCCGGCGCGGCTACGGCCCCGCCCACGAGCCCCGAGAGCGCCCCACTCCGCCTCCCGACGTCGGCCTCGGCCGCCCGCCTGCCGCACGAGATCCCGACGAAGCCCGCAACCAGTATCCCTACCAAGGACCCGAGCAGAGACGTCAGGAAACCGACCACGGCCCCGATGCCGCCCCAGATCATCCCGACCCTGACGGCGTCTCTTTCGTTCCTCTGCTCCACGGCCGCATTCTAACGGCCCGGCCGGGTTCGGTCGGCGAAGATGTTGATGTGCCGGTCGCCGCCGACCGTACCTCGAGGGCCTCCCGCCGCTCCAACTGGCCGTGCAGCGGCGTGCGCCTCAGCCGCGTGCAAGAAGGGTAATGCTTTGCGCACGTATACCCCCGAGCAGACCGGGCACCGCCAGGCGAAAACTAGCGCTCCTCTCCCAGAGATCATACGCACCCCGCCGCTTATCGTGCCGAGTGATACCAGGGTTGGGTGAGAGGACGAAAGCGGCCCGTCGCTTCGCGGATCGCCGCGGTATATATTTCTGGACTAGGCGAGAGAGAGGAGCGCCGCATGAACGAGACCCGGCTGATATGCCGCGTGTGCGGCAGGGTATTCTCCGAGCACCAGGTGCAGCTGAAGACGGTGGACCCGGAGGAGGATCAGGTCGAGTGCCCCGCCTGCGGCTCCTCGCGCATGGAACCCTACGTCTTCGACCCCGACTCCCCGACGGAGAACCTGTTCGAGAGGGAAGAAGGTGCCGGGTAGGGAGCGTACACCCTTTTACACATAGACCTCCCGCCACGTGAGGAGCCTGGGCTCGCCGTTCGCGACGTCGAAGGTGGCTTCAATCTTACGTCTCGCGCTGCTGTACTGCCCGATCGAAGTCGCTACGTAGCGCGCGTCTTCTGAGTCCCGCCGCTCGACGAAGACCAAGACGGAACCTTCTTCGACGCCCTCCACGCGCAGCTCTCCCGAAGACCACTCGGCGAGGTCAGGGGTCTCGGCGAGACGCGCTTTGGCGACCTCGATCCCGGCTTCGGCCATCTCGAAGGCCTGCTGCCCGCGATTGGCCTCGGCCATGGCTTGGAGGTCCGCGACGATGGAGGTCAGGAGGCCCCCCGCCATCACCCCGATCACGACGACCAAGACTATCGCCAGCCCCAGCGCGACGCCAGCTTCGTCCTTCGACAGGCGCCCGACCATCACCACATCCGGTTCCTGAGCGCCACCTGCGTTGCCAGGGTCTGGGTGCAGCCGTTGACCCCTCCGGAGACCGCCGGTCTCGGATCCCCGCGACCGTAGGGGTCGGCCTGCTTGATCAGGTAGTAGCGGGGCCTTTCGTGTTCCGTCCTGTCGAGAGTGAGCGTGCCTCGCCAGTCA
>JARDZQ010000392.1 GCA_029240775.1 Rubrobacteraceae bacterium
ACCCGCAGGATCGCAGAAGGGGAGCTCGCGGCACTGGACGCCCGCGAGGAGCGCGTGCGCGAGCTCGAGGCCGACCGCGACGCCCTCTTGTCCTCCTACGCGGAGTTTGTACCGGAGGCGCTGGACAAACTCTCAGGCGAGGAGCGCATGAGGGTCTACGAGATGCTGCAGCTGGAGGTCAAGCCCGATACGGAGGGCTACGAGGTCAGCGGGGCGCTTTGTAGTAGAAGGCCGAGGGGCAGATATCGTTCAGGACGCAGTTCGGGCAGTCGGGTTTGCGGGCCTTGCAGACTCGGCGGCCGTGGAAGATGAGGAGGTGGGAGAAGAGCGCGCGCTCCCCTTCCGGAACCAGCCTGAGGAGGTCCTGCTCTATCTTCTCCGGGTCGTTCTCTTCCGTGAGGCCGAGTCTGCCCGAGACACGCCGGACGTGAGTGTCCACGACGACGCCCTCGTCGACGCCGAAAGCGTTGCCCAGGACCACGTTGGCCGTCTTACGGCCGACGCCGGGGAGGGCGACTAGCTCGGCCATGGTGCGCGGAACCTCCCCGCCGTGGTGCTCGAGGAGGGCACGGGCCATCCCCTGCAGGGCGCGGGCCTTGTTGCGGTAGAAGCCCGTCGGCCTGATGTCTCCTTCGAGTTGGGCGGGATCTGCCCCGGCGTAGTCGGCGGCGGTGCGGTATCTCTCGAACAGCTCTTCGGTGACCATGTTTACCCGCACGTCGGTCGTCTGGGCCGAGAGCATCGTCGCGACCAGGAGCTCCAAGGGGCTCTCCCAGTTCAATTCGGTTCTAGCGTCCGGGTACTCCCCCTTGAGGCGAGCCATCACCTCGGAGATCGGGGCTGCGTCGGGCCTCACGGCTACGGGCGGGGTACGATGAGCGTACTTTGCACGATGGCCGGGCATTATATACGGGGCGACGATCGCCTTCCGTACCGCGACAGAGGGGAGTCAGGAGATGGCCGAAGTCAGCTTCGATTACGAGAACCTCACGGAGGTGGAGGGCGGCCTGAGACGAGACGAACTGGACAAAGTGCGCCCCCGCCTGCGGGAGGCCACGGATGGGTTTCTAGAGGACCCTCCCGGCTTCATGCGGCTCCCGAAGACCGGCGAGTACGCCGAGGCCTGCGCGCGGGTGGCGGAGGAGATCCGGAGCTCCGGGGCCACGGACTTCATCCACGTCGGCATCGGGGGCTCGGCCCTCGGCCCGATGGCGCTCCACAAGGCGCTCAACCACCCCTACTACAACGTGCTCCCCGCCGAAGCTCGCCGCGGACCGAGGCTCCACTTCGCCGAGAACACGGATCCCAACACCCTCTCGGCCATACTCGACGTCGCCGACCCCCAGAGCACCTGGGTAAACGTCGTGACCAAGTCAGGCTCGACCGCGGAGACGATGGCGAACTTCCTCGTCATCCGCGGCTGGCTCGTCGACTCTTTGGGCAATTTCGGCTACCAGGGGCGGAGCATCGCCACCACCGACCCGGAGGAGGGCTTCCTCCGGGAGATCTCCTCCCGCGACGATCTCACAGTGCTCCCGATCCCCAAGGACGTAGGCGGCAGGTTCTCGGTTCTAACCCCTGTCGGGCTGCTGCCGGCGGCCGTTGCGGGCCTGGAAGTCGAGGCGCTGCTCACCGGGGCCGCCCGGTGCGCGGACGAGGTGCACGAGCAGCGAGCCGAGCACCCGGCCGTTACGGGGGCGGCGATGCACTACCTCATGGACACCGCGAGGGGGCGCAACATCAGGGTCATGATGACCTACGCCGACGCCCTGGAGAGGCTCGCCGCCTGGTTCGTCCAGCTCTGGGCCGAGTCTCTGGGCAAGGACGGCAAGGGCTCAACGCCGCACGGCGCGGTCGGTACCACCGACCAGCACTCCCAGGTCCAGCTCTACATGGAGGGCCCGCAGGACAAGGTCGTCGAGATCGTCGAGGTCGAAGATCATCCGCTGGACCTCAGGCTCCCCCCTGCCTACGAGGACCTCGACGGCGTCGGCTACCTCGGCGGCCATACCATGGCCGAGCTCTTGAACGTCGAGCTTGACGCAACGCGAAAGGCCCTCACCGAGGCAGGCCGTCCCAACTCGACCATAAAGCTCGGCGCGGTCAACGAAGAGAACCTCGGCTACCTATTCCAGGCACTCGAGGTGCAGACCGCCATCGCCGGCTCCCTCTACGGCGTCAATGCCTTCGACCAGCCCGGCGTCGAGGCGGGGAAGCAGATCACCTACAAGCGTATGGGTAGACCCGGTTACTAGCTGACCAGCCGGTAACGGCCACGGCGACCGGTGGGCGCTAGCTTGCCTCGGGTGCGTCGCGCTCCATGACGACGTCGCCCCTAGTAACATTCGCCGCATGGGTCAGTTGGGAGCGCGAGAGCCCATCCCGTCGTCCTCCCGTGAGTGGAGCGCGACCGACGACGCTGCCTTCCGCAGCTTGCGAGCTACGATGCTCGGACGCACGAATTCCGATCGGCCTCGGGTCAAGCCAAATACAATATCGCTACGGATCATCTGGAGGCGCCAGAGTATGCTCGACTGACTCCGGATGACCTGCTAGACCTGGTGCCACGCCGGGGCCTGAATTGGCAGAGTGGTCCCCAGACCGGTATCGCCTTTCACATGATCAGCGCGCTCGCCGTCGCTGGCCGGGTAGTACTCACCACCGTAGGAGATGATCCGGCCCAGGCAGAGCAGCTGGATGCTCGGGCTAGACGCGTGCTGGACGAGGAATCCGGGCGTGCATAGTGTTCGCTGTACTTCGGCATTCACGGCTATGCCTTGGAAGGTGCCTCTCGCCACTGAAAACTACTTGACCGCGACGCCGAACGTCGCCCTCGTCAGGGCTTTGTCGTGCAACGGGTGTTCTTGCCGGGCCCGGACCACCCGCCAGAGCGCAGGGTTCTTTCGTGGCAGCTCGCCAAAGGCGCAGTTTCTCTCGACGTCGTCGGCCAGGATCACACCGCCGGTTCGCAGACGAGGCCAGACCGCTTCGAACTCGCGCCTCATGTTACGGTAGGTGTGCAGGCTGTCGTGCAGAAAGAGGTCAACGTTGTTCACCCCTTCGAGGAGTTCCGGCAGGACCCGTC